>CAZASB010000066.1:0-18081 GCA_964487655.1 uncultured Planctomycetaceae bacterium | reverse complement strand
TTGGGACAACTGTTCTACATTCGGCAGGTAAGCTCGAACCTGCCGATCGCCTTATCGGTTGTTCACCAGCCAACCGGCGTAGTCGTCGAGAACCTGGAAATTCGCGGACTTCTTGTTCATGGCTTTAAGCTCGGCAAGCCCGAGATCAAATTCCTTGCCGTCACTTTTACGTCGCACGTGGGCGACGATGTCCTCCTCGAACATCCCCCATTCCGAGTACCCGTCTCGGGCGATACTTAGCAGATCGTACTTGTCCTTGTAAGACGGCTGGCTCTTCTTCAATTGCGCGTATTCCCGCTGACTGCAACCCCCGAAAACATAACGCTCTTCCCACCGGAAGTCTTCCACGCCAGTCACTTCGCACGGCAAGCTGAGCTTATCCAGCAGGTGCTGAAAGTATGCCTCCAGGCAGTCCTCCTGGGCTTCCTCGGCAACGTCTCCGAGAATGGCGTTCCACCGTTTCGTTTGTTCTTTATACTTATCCACTTGACAGCTCCTTTCCGCTCAGTATGGCCAGATCGTCCTCGACACTCCCAATTGTAGGCCCGGGCAGGCATGTTCGGCAATGAGTGGCGGCATACCTCGGGGCGGAGATGGAAGCAATAACATGAGACACAAAGCGATTCTCGTGCCTGTCCGGCTACTGGGCTCACGTACGACTGCCGAAGGCAGTCTTCCGAGTGGCCCCATGTACCCCGCTGGCCAATCGCTTCTTTGGTGGGTACACTGTTCAAGTCGCTCGATTGGGATCAACAGTGGGCCGAATACGGTTCAGCGTGGCAAATGCCCGTGTGGGCGTAGGCTAGTTCCGCTTGGGCGATCCGCAAATCATGAAAGTGTGTAAACAATCCTTGGGGGAAATGCCGTGAATTGCAGCAGTGTGAGAATCGTATGCATGACAACGCTTTACTTGTGCATAACTTTGCCGTTGGCAACAGACAGCGCGGTGGCCAACGGCAGGCCGGGGCGCACTCTGTTTGTTGCAGCCGCCGGCAACAACAACTGGTCGGGCACGCTCCCGGAGCCGCGCGACGGCGATGGACCTTTTGCCACACTCCAGCGGGCAAGAGACGAAATCCGCAAGCTGAAGCAGACCGGCGGATTGTCCGAGGGCGGCATTGAGGTGCAGGTGCGACAGGGAACCTATTTCCTGGACAAGACTCTGGAACTGACCGCCGATGACTCCGGTACAGCCGAGGCTCATGTTGTTTATCGCGCGGCGCCAGGCGAACAGGTGCGCCTGAGCGGCGGCATGGTAGTTGGCAACTTCATCCCCGTTGCCGATGCGGCGATTTTGGCTCGTCTCGATGAGTCGGTGCGAGGCAAAGTGTATCAGGCCGATCTGAAAGCCCTGGGCATTGTGGACCTTGGCGAGGTTGCGGCCTCGGGCAAGCGACTGGAACTCTTCTTCAACGACCAACCCATGCGCATCTCGCGATGGCCGAACGAGGGTTTCGTGCCGATTGTTGACGTGGTGGCCGAAACGCCCGTCGACGTGCGAGGAACCAAGGGCGACCGAAGCGGAAAGATTGTCTACGAAGGCGATCGGCCGGACCGTTGGGCGGTGGAAAGCGACCCGTGGCTTCATGGCTATTGGTTCTGGGACTGGGCCGAGCAGCGCATGAAGGTACAAGCGATCGATACCGATAAGAAGGTCATCACGCTGGCCTCGCCGCAGCACGGGTATGGATATCGCAAGAATCAGTGGTACTACGCCTTCAACGCTCTGTGCGAGATTGATGAACCGGGCGAGTGGTATCTCGATCGAACGACGGGCGTTCTCTATTTCTATCCGCCCACCCCAATAAACCAAGGTCGTGCCGTCGTGTCCATTACTCCGACCCTGGTGACGATGAAGGACGTCTCGCACGTCACCCTGCGCGGATTTATCGTGGAAACGGCGAGGAACCACGGCATCACGATCAACGGCGGCACGGGCGTCCGCGTCGAGTCATGCACGTTTCGAAACCTGGGCGAATGGGCCGTGCGCGTTTCGGGTGGAACGGACCATGGCGTGCTCGGTTGCGACGTCTATCAGACTGGCGCCGGCGGGATTGCCCTGAGCGGAGGCGACCGCAAAACGCTGACTCCCGCGGGCCACTGTGCCGTGAACAACCATATCCATGAGTTCTCGCGATTTGCCCGCGTATACCAGCCGGGCATTACCCTGCAAGGCGTGGGCAATCGCGCGGCCCACAATCTGATTCACGACGCCCCGCACATGGGAATGGGTTTTGGCGGCAACGACCATGTGATTGAGTTCAACGAACTCCATAGCGTTTCGTACGAGTCGAACGACGCCGGGGCCATTTACACGGGCCGAGATTGGACCATGCGAGGAAACGTGATCCGCCACAACTACCTGCACCACATCAGCGGGTTCCGGAACAAGGGCTGCGTAGGCGTATACTTGGACGACATGTTCTCGTCGGCCGATATCATCGGAAACGTATTCTATAAGGTGACGCGAGCGGCGATGATCGGTGGCGGCCGGGACTGCCGCGTCGAGAACAACGTGTTTGTCGACTGCACGCCTGCGGTGCATGTTGACGCCCGAGCCCTCGGCTGGGCTCATGGTTGCGCCGACGACTGGCTCAAGGAGGTCGAAAACAAGGGGACTCTGTCGGGTATCGCCTTCGACAAACTGCCGTACAGCGAGCGCTACCCGGCACTGGCCGCCATCCTCCAAAACGAGCCCAAGGCACCGGTGGGCAACGTCATTGCGAAGAACATCTGCCAGGGTGGGCGATGGGACGGCATTCACGCCAATGCTCGCCCCTACGTAAAACTCGCCGACAACCTAATCGACGTCGATCCCCGCTTCGTCGCCCCAGAGAAGCAAGACTTTCGCTTGCGCGACGATTCACCAGCCTGGGCCTTGGGATTTCAGGCAATTCCCATAGAGAAAATTGGCCTCCATGAAGATGACAACCGGGCCTCCTGGCCCGTGCGCCACACCGTGCGGCCGCCCGATGCGCCAACCACTACCGAACGCTAGGCTTTCCGCTACAGTTCAGCGCATTTCACGGGCCAACAACGCATGGCTCAGTACGGATACAATCCGCGAAGCTCCTTATCGCCTTGCCTCGGCAAGCGGTATTCGAGGGTCACGGGCTCGGCGGCGATTTCGATGCCGCCAAGTCGGGTGTCCCAGAGCCAGGTCCATTGACGCAATTCGCTTACCTGCATGAGCACGCGGTGGAGAACCTTGGTGCGGCGATGCTTCTGCCAACCGCCGTAGTTGTTGTCGTACTGCCAGACCTCGAACCGCATGGTGCCCGCGCCGGGCGTGTAGCTGGTGGGCTGGTCGCGGATCAGCATGACCAGCACGCGCACGTTCCGATCGTCACCGGCCAGGTAAAGCGGTTGGACGATATTTTCGTAGTGGCGAGCTTTCCGGATGTCATCGACGATAAAGTCGCGTACTTCGTCATCGACCTTCTGGTCGGACTTAATGAAAGGATCGAACTCCAGCACGGGGGCGTACTGGAAACCCTCGATGCGCACGTGTGGCTGGGCGAAGATCACTAGGTCGTACGTGCCCTTGGGTAGATTGTCGAACACCCACTTTCCGCCTCCCTTGTTCACGGCTCTAGCGTCCATGTGTGGCGCGTCGATGGTAGCCTTTGGGTCGACCGGGCGACGATGGTTGCCGTCGATATCCCAACGATGGATCGCGCCGACCGCGGTTACCTGTTGGGCAGCGCCCAGGTCAACGGTGAGCGTGGCCGCCTCGCCACGCGGAGTGATAAGCGAAAGAGCAAGCAGAACGGGGCCTACAAAGGCGAGTCGCATGGCATTGGTCTCCTATGGCTTCGTGGTGGGGGCAGCTTCACCAGCTTCAAGCATCGCAAGCATCTTCTTGGCGTCTGGAACGAGGGGACTACCCGGGTATTCCGTCAAGAGGCTTTGCAGCGTGGCGATGGCCCGATCCGGCTGCTGGCGTTTCATCTCGCACTGGGCGGCGAGGAGAAGGGCCTGATCGACGTAGGGCGAATCGGAATTCGCTGCCTGGAGCTGCTCGACCTGAGCGATCGCCTGGTTCCATTTCTCCAGTTCGGCCCAATACCGGGCGTACATGAGGGTAAGGTAGCCGTCGATCCTTTCCGTGGGGAACTCCGCCTGCCACTTGCGAATCTGCTCAATGGCGCGATGGTGCTCCTTGTTGCGTAGAAAGGCTTCGACGGACCGGCTGTGAGCGCCTCGCCATGCAGTGCGCTCAGTATACTTGCCTTGCTGCGTGGCAATCTGCTCGGCTTTCAGGTACGCCTCACGTGCCGCCGATCCATCGCCGGTGGCCGCGTGAAAATCGCCCCAAATACAGGCTAACCTTGCCCCCAGCTTTCCAGTATTTGCATCGCCCAGGTTTCGGGTCGCGGCCTCGAGAACCGGTTTCATGGCGGCCGGCTTCAGCAGATCATTGATGGCAATGTCAGCCGCCTCGACGAAGCACTCGGCCTTCCCCTCCGGGCTGCCTACCTTGCGCGACGCTCCTTCCCACATCTGGAACGCAGCCTCCGAGCGGGCGAGTCGATCGCGGGCCATCGGTGCGATGGTCCTGGCAAGCTTCAGCAGTTCGTCGTCGCCGATGGCCTTTGAATCGGCGTCGAGGAAGACTGTCTGGCCGGCGGCTACCGCCTTCTCGATGTAGGTCCGTGGCGTCTCCACAACCGGCTCGGGCTCGGCCGGCGGTCGACGGCGCCCTGTGCTTGGCGGCTCGGGTTTCGCAGGCGCGGCCGCCGCCGGCTCCTCTTCCTTGGATTCCTCTTTGGGATCCGGGTTCTCAAGGGCCGCCGCTTTGGCTAGATAGGCTTCTACAAGCTGGCAGAGCGATGCCGTGTCAAGCGACTTCGGATCGTAACCTTCAAGGACGGGCAGGTAGTCATCGAGCTTGTGAAACTTCTTTTCGTCGCGCCGGGTCAGAAGCGGCCGATCGATGTAGATACGGTTGGCCATCGCTAGGTCGCGGCCCAATCGCCGGATGGTCAGCGTCACCTCATAGAGCCCGGGGCGAAGATAGACGTGGTTCGGATTCAACTCGTTGCTCGATTGTCCATCGCCGAAGTCCCAACGCGCATTCCCGACCGCCAGCAGGTTTTGCGGCGATATGTTTTGAAAACTCACCCCGATGAGCGGCTCGGAATTGTCGGGCAGCGGAACATCGCCGACAACGGCCACCAGAAAGTCGGGCACCGACTTGAGCGTGCGCAGCGTGACCGCGTCTGCCGACGCCGTGCCGATGCGTTCCGCGCGAAAGACCGATGGCGGAATGGCCGTTGGCTTGGGCTTCTCTTCCGGGGGGTTTATCTCCCAGGCTGCTGCCATAATGGCATCGGGACCGGCGGCAAGGTGGTAGTAGTTGAACTTGTGCGAGCCGCTTTCGAGGCGGATGTCTTTCCGACTGCCCCGCAGCGCATGGTGCTTCGGTCCGTGCAGACCGGGCGCGGCGATTACCAGTTTGTCATCGACGAGCAGAAAACTGGCATCCTGGCTCGAGGTGAGGAAACCGTAAATACCAGACGCGTCGATGTTCAAAAAACCCGAGTAATGGCTCAGGAAGGGCTCCGCCTTCAGTGTGTACGGATTGTTGGAATGATGGACCCCGTCGACATAGCCGCTGCCAATCGGTTTGGCCGACTCGAACGCTTCGCGCACGGCGTCGAGGTTGTTCGGGTTGCAGTGCTTGTACTCGCGAGTTTCCAGCAGAAGCCCGTCGCGATTGTTCCATGGGGGAACACCTCGGGGTGGTTCCTCACCGCCGTACAGCACCTCGTATCGCGTCTGCCGTTCGATAATCTGGAACGCCAAGCGGCAGTAGTCTCCAGGACCGACTTGAAGGATTCGCGTGGCAACCGGCTGGTTGTTGGCCGCCACCACGAGTACGTTGGTTCCTGGCGGATTGATCTCGCCGTGGTGAAAGAACTCGGTCACAATGACCGAATAGCCCTTGCCTTCCTCGACGCTCACGGGACGCACCGCGTTGAACGTCACCTCGCCATGGCGAAAGGTCTGGGCCGACGTGACGGGAATAAAGAATGCCACAAGAAGGGAACAGCCAATGAGGGAAATCAGACGAACTAGCAATGGTATAGACATTCTCGACCTACATATTGAACGGAACTGGAAAGCCGGTTATGGTAGGTGGTTTGAGTCATTCAGGATGAGGGACGGTGTCGACCCGCAGGCTTACGGGAGCTTCTGGCTCGATAACCTCGGTTGCGACTACCTATTCCCCAAGGTTGCGACCCCCTATTCCCGCAGTGTAAACCAGTTTGGTTATAGAGGAAAGAGCCAGCATGTCCGCCCCCCCCCAAATGAGTCCTGAAGAAGCCGTTCAGCGTATCGCCCAGGCCCGCCAGGCGCTGCTCACCGAGGTCCACAAGATCATCATTGGGCAGGACGAGATGATCGAGCAGATGCTCATCTGCATTTTCGCGCGGGGCAACTGCCTGACCATCGGCGTACCGGGGCTGGCCAAGACGCTCACGGTCTCCACGCTGGCCAGGGCGCTGGCCATGAAGTTCTCTCGCATCCAGTTCACCCCCGACCTGATGCCCAGCGACATTACGGGCACGGAGATCATCGACGTCGATCAGGCGACCGGCCAGCGAATCTTCCGATTTATCCACGGGCCGGTGTTCGCGAATATCGTGCTGGCGGACGAGATCAACCGGACGCCGCCGAAGACCCAAGCGGCATTGCTCCAGGCCATGCAAGAGCACGAGGTCACGGCCGGCGGAAAGACGTATACGCTCGAAGAGCCATTCTTCGTCATGGCCACGCAGAACCCGATCGAGCAGGAAGGCACCTATCCGCTGCCCGAGGCCCAGTTGGACCGCTTCATGCTGTCGATTAGTATCGGCTACCCCTCGCGGCAGGAGGAGCGCGACATCGTGCTATCGACCACGCAAACGACGAAGCACGACATCCGCCCGGTACTTCACGGGCAGGATATCCTTTGGATCCAGCAGCTTGTCCGCGCGGTGCCGGTGAGCCAGCACATGGTCGATTACGCCGTGGATATCGTTCGGGCGACTCGTCCGAAGGAGCCGCCGAGCCCAGAGTTCGTGAAGAACTGGCTTGCTTGGGGCGCCGGTCCCCGTGCGGCTCAGAACATTATCCTCACGGCCAAGGCGAGAACCATCCTCCAGGGCCGCTTTGCGGTAACCGCCGAGGATATCCGGCACATGGCCTTTCCGGTTCTGCGCCACCGCATCTTTACAAACTTCAACGCCGACGCGGAGGGCGTTGACGTGGAACAGATCATCGAGAAGCTTCTCGCTACGGTTCCAGAGCCGACCTACGGCGAGCGCATCGAACCGCGCGGCGCGAAAATGTCGCAGTCGAGTGGAAAGGGAGCATCGCAACAGACGCAGGCGCAGCCAACGTCACAGCCGCCGGCCGCTCCTCCCCACGTCACGCCGCAACCGGTCACGGCGCCGCAGCCCTCGTCCCGGCCGGGCGGTCCTCCACAGTATTCTCAACCGCCGGCATCTCCCCCGCCGTATGCACCGCAGCCGGCCGCGCTATCGCACCGTGCGCCGCAACCAGCCGCGCCGCCACCCGGGCCAACTTCACCCCCGGGGCCCACCCCACCGCCGATGCGGTAGCACACTCAATCGCGTGCAAGCAGTGGGGGCTGCCGCCGCGAGGGGCGTCATCCGCCCCTCGCACGCTGTTGTCCGCAAAACTTGATCGGTAGCGGAAGTCGCCACATGGCGGAACGGAACGTGTCAATCGGTTTGAGAAAGGGGGGGACACGAATCTTCGCTAATCGAGAGTGTTTTCCTTCGTTTCAGCGAGCTGCTCAATTGCTCGCACGGCATTGGTGTGCCGCCGCTGGAGTTCTGTAAGGCTGTCGCGCTCCTTCCGTACCACGGCGTCGGGGGCACGATCGACAAAGCTCTTGTTGGCCAGCTTCGCTTCCTTGCCTGCGACTAGGGCGGCGAGTTTTTCGAGTTCCTGCTTCTTTCGGGCCAGCTCAGCCTTCACGTCGATCAGGTCGGCCAGGTCAACGAATACCTCGATTCCAGCCGTGTCGGCGTTTGCGCTCAGGGCCGGCGTGGTCACGTCGGGGCCCATGCCAGTCGGCCGAGCGCCAGCCATGCTCGCAAAATAGGTCTCCATGGGCGCGAGTAGTTCGGCCGTGCCGCGGTCGCAACGAACCACGAACTGGACTTCCTTCTTCGGAGGTACGTTCTGCCGCGCGCGGATGTCGCGGATGATGCGAAGCACGTCTTGGAACCGGCCGAACTGGGCCTCGATATGTGGATCGGTGCGCGCGGCATCGGCTACCGGCCAGGGGGCCATGATAATGCAAGCCGTGGCAGGTCCGGGCTCCGGCAACCCACGCTCGAGACACGCCTCGCCAAGTCGCTGCCATACGTCTTCGGTAAGGAACGGAATGATAGGGTGCAGCAAGCGCAGCAGTGTGTCAAGCGTGTGCGCGAGCACTCGTTGGGCCACCGCGCGCGTGGCGTCCTCGCCCAGACGTCCCTTCACCATCTCCAAGAAAAAACTGCAAAACTCATCCCAGGCGAAGTCGTAGAGCGTTCGCGCGGCGTCCGCATACTTGTAACTCGCCAGCAAGTCGGTAACATGCTGGGTCACAGTGGCAAGGCGGCTAAGCACCCACCGATCCTCCATGTAGAGTTCTGCATCATTGACCGTTCCCGGCGTGAACCCTTCGAGATTCATCAGGGCGAACCGGGAGGCGTTCCACAGCTTGTTGCAGAAGTTGCGAGCCAACTCGAACCGATCGCTGACGACGGCGCCGCGAGGCAGGGCCTTGTCCTCGTGTTTACTGGCCCATTGGGTGGAAAACTCACCCTTGCACGCCGGGCATCGCAGCCGTGGAAGCACCCGGTTCTCGCGCGTTTGTTCCATAAGCTTGTGGCAGTGCGGGCACTCAAACTCCACCGGCATGCGAATATCCTGCGTCTCGGTGGTCAGGTAGGCAAGTCCGAAACGGAGGGAATCGGCACCGAACTTCTCCATGACGTCCAGCGGATCCACGCCGTTGCCCTTCGACTTCGACATGCCTTCACCGTAACCGTCGAGAATCTTCGGATGGATGTACACGTCCGGGAACGGGATCTCGCCAACATTGTACAGCCCGGTGAGCACCATGCGGGCCACCCAAAGTGTAATGATATCGCGGCTTGTGATCAGTACGCTGGTCGGATAAAAGTAGTCGAGTTCGGGCGTCTTCTCCGGCCAACCAAGCGTCGAGTGCGGCCATAGGGCCGAACTGAACCAGGTATCGAGTACGTCTTGTTCACGCCGCAGGGCGTGGCCAGGAACGGCGTCGTCAGACAGATCCTCCTCCATTGCGCAAATGAGCCATTGTCCCGCTTCCTCGTCGCGATACCAGGCCACGTCCTCGCGATTTACAAACGTGGCCGCCAATTCTCGCTCGGTGACCGTGCCGCAATACCAGATTGGAATCTGATGCCCCCACCACAATTGACGGCTTATGGGCCAGTCGCGCTTTTCGCCCAGCCAGTCGAGGTAGCCCTTGGTGTAACGTTCCGGCAGGATTCGGACTCGGCCCGAGGTGACCGCGTCCATGGCCGTTTGGGAAAGCTGCTCCATGCGTAGGAACCACTGGTCGGTCAGCAGCGGCTCAATGGGGGCCTTGGAACGGTCGCTATGCGCCAAGTCGATCTCGCGGTCCTCGACCTTCGGCATTAGCCCCTGCTTTTCGAGGTCGGCCACCACGTTGCGGCGAGCTTCCAGGACCGTCTGACCCTGATAGGACCCCGCCTCGGTATTTAGAGTCCCGTCGAGATTCAGAATGTTGACCATCGGGAGATTCCAGCGCAGCCCGACCTCGTAGTCGTTCGGGTCATGGGCCGGAGTGATCTTCACACAACCGGTGCCTATTTCGGGCTTCGCCCACTCGTCGGCCACAAGGGGTATCACACGATTGACTAGCGGCAGTAACACCGTGCGGCCTGCAAGGGCCATGTCGCGCAGCTTCTCCAATTCAGGCAGCATGGCAACGCGGCGTTGGCGCACTTCCTCCAATTCGGCCTCCAACTCGGGTCGCTGCTTGGCCGGCGCGGTGAGCAACCGGGTAGCCAGCGCGGCCTCGGCCTTGTCGAATGCGCCAGCCGGGTCCGGGTGTACGGCCACGGCCGTGTCGCCCAGCATGGTCTCCGGGCGCGTCGTGGCAATCGTCACGTGTTTCGGTTCGTCCGCCTTCGAACCGATGACCGGATAGTGGAAGTACCAGAAGTGGCCAGGAACCGCTTCGTGGAACACCTCGTCGTTACTGACGGCCGTTTGCAGCATGGTATCCCAGTTCACCAACCGCTTGCCCCGGTAGATCAGCCGGTCCTTGAACAGCCGGAAAAACGTGTGTCGAACCGCGCGAGCACAGACCGGATCGAGCGTGAAATGGGTCCGCTTCCAATCGCAACTGCATCCCATCTGCTTCAACTGGCCCAGAATGCGGGTTTCGTAGTCGTTCTTCCACTGCCAGATGCGTTCGACCAGTCCCTCGCGGCCCAGTTCGTGCCGGCTGATGCCCTCCTCCTGAAGCAGTCGCCGCTCCACCACTGCCTGCGTGGCGATGCCTGCATGGTCGGTGCCCGGCATCCACAACGTGGCAAACCCCTGCATCCGTTTCTGACGAATGAGGATGTCCTGAAGCGTGTTGTTCAGCGCGTGGCCCAGATGCAGTGCTCCGGTCACGTTCGGCGGCGGGATGACAATGCAGTATGGCTTCCGCGCCGGGTCCGGCTCGGCATGAAAATAGCCTTGCTCATCCCAAAACGGGTACCACCGCTCCTGGGCAGCCTTGTGGTCATATTGCTTCGGCAGATCGTTGTTGGTCATCAGATGTTTCGGGCAAGAGGGGAGGAAAGGGCCAGCGCCACGCTGGACGAACATGCGGCGGCTCACGCCTCGCTTTTGTACAGTTTGTACTCGTAACTGTCGAGCAGGGCAATCCAACTGGCCTCAATGATATTCTCGCTCACGCCGACGGTGCCCCACACGTCTTCTCGGTCGCGGCTTTCGATGACCACGCGCACCCCAGCGGCCGTGGCGGCTTCCGAGTTGATCACGCGGACCTTGTAATCGACCAGTTGCAACTCGTTGAGGGCGGGAAACCGACCGTTGAGCGCCTTGCGCAGGGCGGCGTCCAATGCGTCGATCGGGCCATCTCCCTCGGCGGCTTCAAAACAGATTTGTCCGTCGACCCGAATCTTCACGTTCGCCTCGGCCGTCACCTCACCGTTCGACTTATTGTCCACGTTAACGTGGTAATGGAGCGTTTCGAAGTGGGGCTGGAACGCGTCTCGGCACTTGCGAACCAGAAGGTCGAACGAGCCGTCGGCTGCCTCAAACTGGTATCCTTCGCTCTCCAACTCCACGACTCGCCGGAGAATCATGTCCATCAATGTGTCATCGGTCTCGATAGGCAACCGACGCGTCAGCGCCTTGATGTTCGCCCGCCCAGACAGCTCGCTGAGCAGAACGCGACGTTCGTTTCCCACCAGATCCGGATCGATGTGCTCGTAACTGGCCGTGTTCCGGGCAACAGCGCTGACGTGCATGCCGCCCTTGTGGGCAAAGGCGCTCTTGCCAACAAACGGCTGGTGCATGTCGAAGTTCATGTTTACCATCTCATACACAAGCCGTGAAAGCTCCGTCAGGCGCTTCAGCGACCCGGTCGGCAATACCTCGTATCCCCGCTTCTTCACCGCCAGATTCGCTATCACCGAGATCAGGTTGGCGTTGCCGCACCGTTCGCCGAAGCCATTGATCGTTCCCTGCACGTGGACCGCGCCGGCGTCAACCGCCGCCAGCGAGTTGGCCACCGCCAGTTCGCAGTCGTTGTGCGTGTGAATCCCTACCGGCACGGGAAGTTGCTTGACCACGCCACGAGTGATCGTTGCGATCTCCTCGGGCATGGCGCCGCCGTTGGTATCGCACAAAACGATCAATCGGGCACCGGCCTCCGCCGCCGCTTGCACGGTCTGGATTGCATACTCTGGATCCGCCTTGTAGCCGTCGAAGAAGTGCTCCGCGTCGAAGATCACCTCGCGCCCCGCCTCAACCAGCAGGGCCACGCTCTCGGAGATCATCGCCAGGTTCTCTTCGAGCGATGTCCGCAACACCTCTGCAACCTGAAATGCGGACGCCTTCCCGACAAGCGTGATAGTCCCGGCGCCAGACTCCAACAGGGCCCGCAGCCCAATATCCTCGGCGGCGGAAACCCCCTTGCGACGGGTCATGCCGAACGCGCAAACTCGCACATTCTTCAGGTCCAAGTTGCGAACACGGCGAAAGAATTCGGCGTCCTTCTCGTTGGAGGATGGATACCCCCCTTCGATATAGTCGAACCCGAGTTCATCCAACCGCTTGGTCAGCGAGAGCTTGTCCTGGACGGAGAAGTCAATGCCTTCGGCTTGGGCGCCGTCGCGAAGTGTCGTGTCGTAAATCTCGATTCGTTGCATAAGCGTATTCATTGCGTGGGGTTTACAGCAAAAGGTGTTTCCGTTTTTGGGCATAGTCGGTCAGTCTGGATATAGTCCGCCAGTCTGGGCATAGTCCGGCAGGATTAGAGCCCCGCCTTTAGACGGTGTCCTCTTACCGGTCAATACAGGCAGGACTTCAAGGGGGCGGTCCGCGACTTGCAACGGAAGAGCCCAATAAAAAAAGCCCTCAGGCCGTTTCGGCCTCAGGGCTTGGTTACTCGGACAATTGCCGGCCGAAAGCCCTAGGGCCGAACCTCCATAATAATGCCCACAACCGGAACTCCACCCTGCCGGGCTGTTTCGGTTACTGCAAAAAGAAGTATTCTTGCGGGCATGAACAGGCTTTCATTTGGCAATGATTGCAAAACTAATCGGCTAAGTATACGCCCCCTACCCGTCCGCGTCAAGGGCCCTGCGAGCCCCACTTTTTCGGCGGGTGCGGCAGTGAGCTCGGATCGTTCACAATGCTCCGCTTAACTACTGGGTTTTCTACGCGTCGGAAGTAAACTCACGAATCGAGTAGCGCATTGCCTGTCCTTGCGTCTCCTTGGAGACGGCACACGACGCGTGCCTACTACATTACTGCGATCTGCACCTAAAAATGGATGAGCCGCCAAATTGCGTCATTTCTCGATCAACACCCACACTCCCTGCCCAACGTCCGGGTCATCGGCCGAGATGGCGCCTTTGCCCATGACTTTGAACTTGGGCAGGCGGGCGGCTTCGGCCCACTGGCGCATTTGCTCGGGCCGGCGCAGTTCGACGAAGCGTTTCCAGCGTTCGGCGCTGTCGCCGGTAAGGCGTTCCTTACGATCTTGCACCAGCTTCTCGGCGGCCCAGTCGGGATAGCCGCTTCCCGCGCCGCCTCCGACGTACGCCTTTCCCCCCGAACGGAGAACCCGATAGACTTCGGCCAGTCCTTTCGGGGCATCGTCCCAGAAGAAGATCGAACCACGACTGACGAGCAAATCGACCGAGTCGTTGGGAAACGGCATCTGCTCGGCCACGCCGACCACGGCAAGGAGGCGGGCCTCCAAACCTTTCTCGCCGGCGAGCTTCAAACCCTCGGCCATAGCCGATTTATTAGGGTCTAGCATGACCACTGGGTTGCCGGTCGCTTCGATCAACGGTATGGTCAGTTGGCCTTTTCCCGCGCCCAGATCGACCCAGAACCCGGTCTTGGGTTTGCAGTGATTCAGGATATCCTGGACTACATGAGGGTAACGACTTGGCAGTTCGGCTTCACTCTGAATGCCTTTCGGCGCCCCCGATGTCTGCCCAACTGCCGAGCCCGGCAGGCAGAAAAGATGACAACACAAGGCTGCCGCCAATACGACAAGACGCTCCTTCATGAATAATCTCCAGAAGCTCAAGGTAGGTTTTCGATGACTTGGCCGTCGTTCATCACGCCCAGCAACTGGTACGTGCCGACCAAGCCTTGCGCGGCTGCCTGAACGAAGTCGGAGTGATTCCCCGCGTTCGCGTTGCTGACGCCGCCGATAGCCGACTCGATCGAATCGGAGACGAAGCGCACCGACCCGTCCGCGAAGCAGAAGTTGGCCCCGCCGGAATGGTCGCTGCTGAATGCATGGATTTGGGTCTCGTTGTTCAGCCCGATCGAGACGGTGGAGCTGACGGTGCTGCCAATCCCCAGCCCGCCGGGCCCGCACCACGAAGGCCACTTCGATGGATCGTTTCCGTCGCCAGGCAGGACCGTCCGTTCGCCCAGAAAGATGGTGTTGCTCGTGCCGTCCACGATGTCGCGAATGCGGGTCTTGCTTTCCCCGTAAAAGACACCATTGTTCCGCTTGGTCAGGTGCGTGCCGCCGGAGTAGTTGAAGAAGCCGCGACAGCACGTGTAATTGGCAGTCCCCACCATTTGAGAACCCTCGCCTTTGAACTTGCGCAATGGCTCCATCGGCGATGATGGGCACTTGAAAACCGCTAGATTCACCTGCAGCATGGGCAATAGGGCAGGATCCGAGATGACCTGCGAAAGCGTATATTGCGAAGCACTGAGGCTGTCTTTCAGAGGGCTCTGCTCGATGAAGGGCATCAAGAACACGCCCCAAGCCCAACCACCAGCCACGTTGCCCAAGTGGTCGACCGCCATGAAGCCTGGAGGAAAGTGCCGCAAAGCCGTGTGGTGGTTATGGGCCGCCAGTCCAAGCTGTCGCAGATTGTTCGAACACTGCATTCGGCGAGCAGCCTCGCGGGCCGCTTGAACCGCGGGCAGTAGCAGGGCAATCAGGATGCCGATGATGGCAATGACCACCAAAAGCTCCACCAGGGTAAAACCGTTTTTCCTGCGTTTCATCGCGTTTGCGTTCATCGTCATGCGGGATTGGATGGGGCAGGGGGCAAGCGAGCCGACAGCCCGTTGTTGGATACCGCAATTTCCATACGTTTGTGGACAACGGATTGTGGAATGCTGGCCGTACCGTTCCTTTCCAGGTGCGGACTGCTCCGTCCGGTGACAGCACAACGGCGCGTGCTTGCTGCATTGACGCGGCCCGCATCTGGAAACGGAACAGCCGGATTGCGCCTCCCGAGTCCGCCAATAAGCCGCTTCGGCGGCGGGGGGCGCTGACGCGGCGTCTGACGAGCGCCCCAAAAATACGCAACGAGAGGAGCCGACATTGATATGCCGTCCCCTCTCGCGATGTGCGCGACCGCAACGCGGGTGAAACGCCCCGTTGAGGCTTAAAGCTCGGTCCACTGACCGGCGTTGGGCGCCGGATAGTAACCCTCGGCGTCCGGCTTCACCGGCGCTGGCGAATCGTCCGTCATCGTGTCGACATAGTCACACCATCGGAAATCCGAGGCCATGGCTTGGTCCCACGTGATTATCTGCCCGGACTGAATGGCCGCGCGCGCCATGATGTCCGCCAGGTTCGACTCGGCGGCATACTTCGCCTCGTTGTGCGGCTTGTCGTTGCGAATCGAGTCGATCAGAGCCACCCATTCCGCGTCCCAGGGGTTCATATCCTCGGGTGCGGCGCTCCAGGCGATGTTGTTCTTGTCGATGCGCTGGTCCTTGAAGATGTGGACGTCGCCGCGATGCACCGGGCCGGAGAACTGCGCCGCGCACTTCGTGCCATGCACGTACGTGGCGAACTCGGTGTGCGTGTTGCTAATGTACCGGGCGTCGTCGCTGGCCTTCGTTCCGTCCGGGAAGGTGAACTCAACGTGGTACGTGTCGAGAATCTGAGAGCGATTGCGGTGATCCGGATTCCGGCCGCCCATGCCGAACGCCGTCGCGGGCAACTGGCCCTTGAGCCAACAGATTTCGTCAACCTGGTGGATGTCCATCTCGGCGAACAGGCCGCCGGAAACCCAGTTGAAGTGGATGAAACGGCGAATCTGCCAATGCAGCTCACTCACGTCGTCTGGCTTGGGCCCCAGGTCAATCGTCGGCTCGAGCCGGTAGGCGCGAATGGACAGAATGTCACCCAATTCGCCGTCGCGAATCCGCTTGATCAATTCCTGGCGGTTTCGGCTGTGGCGGCACTGCAACCCGGCGGCGATCTTCACGTTCTTCTTGTCGGCCTCCTCGCCAGCCTTGATAATCCGCCGCGCTCCAAACGGATCAGTCGCGAACGACTTCTCCATGAATACGTTGATGCCCTTGCTCACGGCATACTCAACCTGCACGGGTCGCCATGCGGCGAAGTTGGTAACCATGGCGACGTCGCCGGGACGCAGGCAATCGATCGCCTTCTTATAGGCGTCGAATCCGAGGAACTGTCGTTCGGCCGGCGCGTCGAACTGGTCCGGGTAACGCGAGGCGAGAATCTTCTCCGTGCCCTGAAGCCGGTCGGCGAACAGGTCGGCCATGGCATGGAGCTTGATGGGCCCCATTTTTGACGTTGCGAAGGCGTTGACCACCGCGCCGCGACCTCGGCCGCCACACCCGATCAGGGCCAGCCTGATCGTATTGTCTTCGGTCGCGTGAACCTTCGGAATGGCCGCGGCCGCCAGAGCCGAGCTGGCCGCAATCGCGCCGCCGTTTTTCAGAAACTGTCGCCGCGACGTGTTGTTGGATGTAACCGTCATGCGTAGCATCTCCTTAACTCAGGTAGGATGGGCGCCGTGTGCCGGTCGCCCGGTTTGTTTGAGGCCGTTCGCATTATACACGTCGGCGGACTTCGAACACAACAGGAACTGACTATATCTCGGTCCATTGGCCGGCGTTGGGGGCCGGGTAGTAGCCCTCGGCGTCGGGCTTCACCGGTGCGGGCGAATCGTCGGTCATCGTGTCGGTATAGTCGCACCATTGGTAGTCGGACGCCATGGCCTCGTCCCACGTGATGATCTGCCCGGAATGGACGGCCGCTCGGCCCATGATGTCAGCCAGGTTCGACAGGGCGGCACGTTTTGCCTCGTTGTGCGGCTTGTCGTTCCGAATCGCGTCGATGAGCGCTTTCCATTCGGCGTCCCACGGATTGTACGGGTCGCGCTCGGCGCTCCAGGCGATGTTGTCCTTGTCGATGCGCTGGTCCTTGAAAATATGGACGTCGTCGCGATGCACCGGCCCGGAGAACTGCGCCGCGCACTTCGTGCCATGCACATAGGTGGCGAACTCGGTGTGCGTATTGCTGATAAATCGACCATCGTCGGTCGCCTTGGTCCCGTCCGGGAAGGTGAACTCGATGTGGTAGGAATCGAGCACCTGCGAGCGATTGCGGTGGTCGGGATTCCGCCCGCCCATGCCGAACGCCGTTGCGGGCAACTGGTCTCTCAACCAGCAGATTTCGTCGATTTGGTGGATATTCATCTCGGCGTAGTAGCCGCCCGAGACCCAAGGAAAGTGAACCGGATTGCGGATCTGCCAGTGCAGTTCGCTCATGCCTTCGGGCTTGGGACGCAAATCGCCCGTACCGGTCAGTCGGTACGCGCGAATGAGCAGGATGTCGCCGATTTCGCCGTCGCGAATGCGTTTGATCAACTCCTGCCTGGCCAGGCTGTGGCGGCATTGCAGTCCGGCGGCGATCTTGAGATTCTTCTTCTCGGCCTCCTCGCCGGCCTTGATCAGCCGTCGAACCTCCGGCGGATCGGTTGCAAACGACTTCTCCATGAAGACGTTAATGCCCTTGCTCACGGCGTATTCGAGCTGGAGGGGGCGCCACGCGGTATATCCGGTGAGCATGGCCACGTCGCCGGGCCGGAGGCAGTCGATGGCCTGCTTATAGGCGTCGAAGCCAAGGAACTGACGTTCGGCCGGCACGTCGAACTGGTCGGGGAACTTGGCGGCGATCACCTTCTCGGTGCCTTGCAGCCGATCGGCGAACACGTCGGCCATGGCATACAGCTTAATGGGCCCCATGTCGGTCGTCGTGAAGGCGTTGGCCACGGCGCCGCGGCCGCGCCCGCCGCACCCGATCAACGCCAAGCGAATCGTATTGTCCTCGGCCGCATGGACCCGCGGAATGGCCGCGGCCGCCAAGGCCGAGCCAGCGGCAATCGCGCTGCCACTCTTAAGAAACTGCCGTCGGGAAGTGTTGCTGGATGGTGTCGTCATGCCAAATGTCTCCTAATCGAGGTGAGATGGGTACCGAAGGTCGGCCACCCAGGGGGATATTCACGCCAAACA
>CAZASB010000065.1:0-18147 GCA_964487655.1 uncultured Planctomycetaceae bacterium | reverse complement strand
CAATTGGGACAATTGTTCTACACTGGGTATATTTCAATCTGCCGGTCGCCTAAGAAGAAGCATCTAAGCTTCTGGAAGAGGTTGAGCAGGAGAAGCGGGGTTCACTCTACTGCAAGGTGAGCCAGAAGGGGGCCATCAGTGTCTATGGGCTCCAACAAATGCCGGTGACCCTCTACGTCGAACAGTGAGAACGGCTCCTGGACTTCGGGGATGAAATTCGGACCTTATCTACTACGGCGGCAAGACACGGTACGCACGCACCGGATACTCGTTGATGGCTGGAAGTGGAACGAGCACCCCGCTGGCAACCAGATCGTCGAAAAGCGAAGGCCGCACCCAGGCATCGAAGCCATACGTCGCCCTATACCGAGCAATCTCGCCCCAGTGAACCAGCACGTGCGATACGCCGGCCTCCGCAAAACAACGGCGAATCTCCCGCGCCGACTCAAACGGCGGCAGACGCCGCAACGGCGTTTCGTCGAAGCAAGTGCTGTAGAGAATAGGCACATCGAGATCAAACACGGCGGCATCGCCCACCAGAAGCAGCTTGCCTTCCGGCGGATGGGCGTTGAAATGCCGATGCCACGCGCTCACCCGCAATGGATCGGTTCGGGTCGCCTGCAACGAAAGAAAGAACCGCTTGTAATTGCCCGGCGCTGGCGAAACAATCACCAGCAAACATGCCAGCGAGGTCGCCACGAAAATCGCCAGCACGGCATGTCGCCACGCCCCGCGGTCCGGCCACGCCGCCCCCACGCCTGCCAGAACGGCCACGACCGGGAGCATGGGAATCCAAAACCGATCGATCCGGTGCGTCAGGAGCCACCACGCGACGAGGAACAGGACGCAATATCCAGCCAGAACCAGATCGACGCGCCGCGGCCTCCGTCCGAGAAATGCAAGCAGCGCCAGCGGAAAGAGCAACGGACCGAGCCACTCGCTGGTTAGGAGTACGCGGAACAGGTCGCTGGCCAGGGTAACAATGGAGAAACTGCCGGGCGAATGAACCAAGAGCCATTGCGAGTCGCTCGCCGCGTTCCACGTGCCGGTACGGTCGCCAAACACGCCAAACAGAAGCGGAAACACGGGATTGTCCGTCAGGATCAGATTCTTGAGGTACCAAAGCCCGCCGCCCAGCGCCACGGCGGACAGAAATAGGACAATGACTTTCCACCGCAAGCGCAGTTGGTCAACGACTGCCGTAAGCCACCCCGCGCCGGTCTGATCGTTCTGCCGTCCCGCAGGCGATGCCTCGGGCATCTTTTCACACCGAAAGGCGCTCCATGCAACGAGGGGAAGGACCACGAAGAGCATCGCTGGATACTTGCAAGCCGCGGCGGCCCCGGCAAGATAGCCGGCAAGCAGGACGTTCGAATACCGGGTTCCACAAAGCCACGGCCCTCCCTCACCCTCGGCGTCGAGCGGCCCGGAGTACGCTGAAACACGAACTCCAGCGACCTCAGGCTTGGGTTGCGGTAAGATGGCAGCTGCATACACGGCCAGGAAGGAGTACATCGCCAACGGCGACTCGACCAATCCGGCCATCGCCACGTGGGCTACCCAGGGCGTCGATAGGTACACGACGGCGGCAACCACGCCGGCCGTATTCGAGTGCAGTCGCCGACCGGCGGTCAGCAGCGCCGCGGCCGTCAGCGGCGCTGTCAGTGCCACAACGGTCTTTCCAACCAGCGCGCCCAGCCACCAATCGCCGGTCAAACTCATGGCTAGGAGCGAGAACATGCTTACGCCCAACGGCATGTTGGAGTATACGTTGTGCGGCATGAAACCAATGGTTCCCTGGCCGTAGAACTCCTTCGGTGCCTGAAGATGGTACTCCAGCACGTCGAAATCAACCGGCGGCAGTGCGCCACCCAGTACAACGACGATTGCGAACGGCGCGGCCAGCCACAACCATCGCGGGTCGAGCCAGTCAACCACCTCGGGCTCCCTCAAGGCCGCTGCCTCGGCAAGCGGCGACTTGACTGGTCCGCCCGGGACGGCCGGCTTTTTCGCCCGCCGCAACCAAAGTCTCGCGAACATCGCCAACGACAACATGACAGGGAGTAAGAAAGCCAATGGATTTCGCAGCCACCCCAGCAGGCCCACGGCAAGGGTGTAGGTGGATATCGTCGCCAACCCGACCGCCGTGGAGAAGACCAACGATTCCAACCGCGTGAGAGCACGGTCCGCCCCAACGGCGGTCAGCAGCAGCCAGCCAAGGGTGACCGCGTAGGCCGTAATCGAGAAGGCCAGCAGTAAGACGGGCAGCCGGTCCAACAGAGCGAACTCCGGTGGGTCGCCAAACCACGTCTGAAATAACACCTCCGGAAGCAGAAGAAACTGCCAGTAGTCTAATCGACGGAACACATGGCCGGTCACCTGCTCCATCGTGGGCAAGCGAACGGCATGGAACGCCGCTAGGTACACGCCAAGCCCGGTCAACGCGAGAATCACGCGCCAAGTAGCCCGATCCGCGACTCGCGGGATGCGTTCTCGCCTCCTCTCGCTCATACTGCCCCTCGGCCTGCTATCCATGGTCCTACGACGGCGATTGGTTAGTTCCCTGCTCCGATGGAGCGAACAGCAGGATAGATACGAGAACCGATACCGCCGTCGTTCGACGACATGTCGGCGAGATGCATCTCATGGCTGGCCTTTCGTCGTCTGAGTGTCGTAATCTGAGTATCGTAAATGGTCGCGAATCGTAGTGAATCCCTATTGAAGCTTACCAGAGTGGGGCCCGTTTCGCAGCGCTCCCTGCCACACCCCCCAATGGATCATTGGCCCTTCACAATGTAAGATAGTGCCTGATGGAACCCACTTACGATTGCGATGTTGTTGTTATTGGCGGCGGCCATGCCGGCATCGAGGCCGCCCTGGCCGCTGCGCGCATTGGTACCCGAACGGCCCTTCTGACGAGCAACCTCGACACCATCGGCCAGATGAGCTGCAACCCGGCAATCGGTGGGGTAGGCAAGGGCCATATCGTCCGGGAGATCGATGCCTTGGGCGGGGCCATGGGTCGCGTCACCGATCGCACCGCCATCCAGTTCCGCGTACTTAATCGCCGCAAGGGACCGGCCATGCAGGGGCCCCGAGCACAGACCGACAAGAACGCATACCGCCATGAGTTGAAACGCTTTTGCGAGACCCAGGAGAATCTCTTGCTGCGTCAGGAATCGGTCGAAGACCTGCTGGCCGAGGGCCCGACCGGCGCGGCGCGCATCGTCGGCGTACGCGTGGCCGGCGGCGCCGTCTATCGAGCCCGGGCCGTCGTGCTCTGTTCCGGTACATTCATGGAGGGCGTGCTGCACATGGGCGAGAAGACAATACTCGGCGGCCGCATGGGCGAACCGGCCGCCACGGGCATAAGCCAAGCCCTCCGCCGGCTAGGACTCGCCTTGGCGCGGTTCAAGACCAGTACGCCACCGCGAGTGAATGGAAGAACCATCGACTTCGCTCGGGCTGAACTCCAGCCGGGCGACGCGCAGCCGCAGCTCTTCTCCTTTCTTACCGAGCGGCTCGATTGCGAGCAGTTGCCCTGCTACATCACCTATACCAACGAGGCCGTTCACTCGCTGATTCGTGAAAACCTGGACCGGTCGCCCATGTACACTGGACAGATCCAGTCGACCGGACCGCGCTACTGCCCCTCGGTGGAGACCAAGATCGTCCGATTCCCAGAAAAGGAGCGGCATCAGCTCTTCCTGGAACCCGAAGGACGGCTCACGCGCGAGTTCTACATCAACGGCCTAGCCACGAGCCTGCCGCGCGACGTGCAGGAGACCATTCTCCGCCACATTCCCGGCTTGGAGCGCGCCGAAATCCTCCGCTACGGCTACGCCATCGAGTACGACTACGTCCCGCCGCAACAGATATTCCGTTCTCTGGAGACGAAAAGCGTTTCCGGTCTGTTTTTGGCCGGACAGATCAACGGGACCACCGGTTATGAAGAAGCCGCCGGGCAAGGACTCCTCGCCGGGGCGAACGCCGCCCTGAAGCTGCTCGGAAAGCCGCCCCTGGTGCTCGGCCGGGAACAAGCCTACTTAGGCGTGATGATTGACGACCTCGTTACCCGCGGCGTCGATGAACCCTATCGCATGTTCACCAGCCGGGCCGAGTACCGCCTGCTGCTGCGACACGACAACGCCGACCGCCGACTGACACCCGTGGGCCATGAACTCGGACTAGTCGACAACGAACGGTGGAACCGGTTCCAGGACAAGCTCGGGGAGATTGAACGCGTGGTCAAACTTCTCAAAGAGGTGCGTGCCGACTCATTGTCCCTAGAGCAGCGACTTCGCCGGCCCGACACCGCATGGCCCGACATCGTGGCACACCACCCTGCCCTAGCGAGCATCTCCCCGGAAACAGCCACGACCGTCACGAACGACGCGAAATACACAGGCTACGTCGCTCGTCAAGAGATCGAAATCGCTCGGCAATCTCGGTTTGCCCAACGAAGCATTCCACCCAACTTCGACTACGCGACCGTGAATCACCTACGAGCCGAAGCGAGGGAACAGCTCACCCGTGTGCAGCCGGACGACTTAGGCCAAGCCTCCAGGATTCGCGGGATCACCCCGGCCGACCTCAGCGTGCTCATGCTCCACCTGCAAGGACGCAGTGCGACGTGACTCATGCACCCCTAGAATGGGGTAGCCCGTGGCCAGCTACAGCCCTGAAACTCGCCCCGTATTGTCGGGCAGTGCTTCCGGAAACGGCCCCAACTACTGCGCGCCAACCCCGCTAAATAGGGGCAATAACCACAAAGCTGGGTGGCTGGGAGCGATATCGCCGGATGGGTCGATTGGGACTCTTCCGCAACTTCACTCGGAACAATGCTTTGCAGAGTTTGGAACGATCTTGACTAGCAAGGAAAGATGGCTATAATTGGTCCCATCTGGCAAGTTCGGTAGTGTCGGCAGATCCGGATAAGCATGCTGTTTATATGCAGCGACAGAGAGTAACGAGTCTGCGTATCTGGCGGGCTCGGGGCGAGTTCGAAGCCGATTCAAGCACGGAGGACCAGAAGCCCAAGGAGCCCACCGATGGCTCGACAGGGTTTCGCTACAGCCGGCTCCCACTGGGGTCGGTCAAAGGGACGGTGAACATGAAGACTGTGTTTACGACCGGCGAGGCGGCAAAGATCTGTAAGGTCAGCCAACAAACGATTATCCGCTGTTTCGACTCCGGCCAGTTGAAAGGATTCCGAGTCCCGGGGAGCCGCTTTCGCCGAATCCCGCGCGAGCAACTCTACCTGTTCATGCGAGACAACGGTATCCCGACCGATGCGCTGGAAAGTGGCAAGCGGAAAATCCTGATCGTCGACGACGACGAAGAACTGGTCGAGTTGATTTCCGACATCCTCGAACGCGACAGCCGATTCGAGGTCCGCTCAGCAAATAACGGCTTCGACGCAGGCATGATGGTCAAGGAGTATCGACCCGACCTGATCGTGCTCGACGTCATGCTGCCTGACATCAACGGCAAGGAAGTCTGCCAGCGAGTACGCAGCGATTCCACCATGGACGGCGTGCATATCATCTGCATCTCGGGTATGGTCGAAGAAGACAAGGTCGGCGAATTAAAGGCAGCCGGCGCAAACGACTTCATGCACAAGCCGTTCGAGGTGGAAAAACTCATTGAGCGCATGTGCGGCATGTTGGACATTGAAGTCGGCTCGGCCGCATAGTGGAGTCCTCCCGGCAGGCAGGTAGCATGACCTCGGGATTCTGGACGGCTTGGCAACGTCGGTTTGGCGACGAGGCCGTGGCGGAGCTTCGGACCGAGTTCGACTCGGTCGTGGAGGCCGAGAAGCTCGAAGCCCTGGCCGAGTTCGCCGCCGGCGCCGGCCATGAAATCAACAACCCACTGACGGTTATCTCCGGCCGCGCCCAATTATTGTTGCGCGACGAGACCGATCCCGAGCGGCGTCGGACTCTCGCGCTCATTCGCGCCCAAGCGGTGCGTGTGTACGAGATGATTGCCGACATGCGTCTGTTCGCCCGGCCGCCCGAGTCGGAGCCCAAACCGCTCGACCTCGCCGCATTGATCGACTGCATCGCGCAAGAGCTAAGCGAGGAATACGTCCGGCAGGAAACCACGGTCGTGCGAGTGGGCGATTTGGCCGAGGCGATCACCCATGCCGACCCGGTGCAGATGAACGTCGCCTTGCGAGCCATCTGCCGCAACTCGGCCGAGGCGCTTGGCCGCGGCGGCCGCATTGAACTGGAACTCCTCGCTACCGGCGACGAAATCACCATTGCCATCCGCGACACGGGCCCCGGCATCACCGCCGAGGAACGGCGGCACATCTTCGACCCGTTCTACTCAGCCCGCCAAGCCGGTCGCGGTCTCGGGCTCGGTCTTTCCAAAGCATGGCGCATCGTCACCTCCCACGGTGGACGCATCGAGGTGGAAAGCGAGCCCGGACACGGGGCTACCTTCACCGTCCGCCTCCCGCTCGCGCCGGAATAGGTGAACGACGCGCCGACAATACCGAAGTTGACGGCAGTCAGCAAGTTGGTCAAAGTAAGGGAACCTACAGGTTCCAAGTAGGAAATGGGTAGGACGATGCGGACAACTGACCGCTGTTTCTCTTTCGTGTCGTTCGTGTATTTCGTGGTCAATCGTCCGTACCTGGGGCCGGGCCGCCGGCTTGACATCTTGGGCGAAGTGGGGGTCAAGAGTTGATCCTCGGTCCCCGGTCCGTTCAACATCCCCGAAACACATGCTGCCCCAACACGTTCCTACGCGAGGTCAGCGGGCCGGGGGTCGTGTCATCGCGGAGCACGGCGCACATCATGTGGAACTTTGCGTCGGTATCGTCCGCATAATGCACCAGGAGCGCTTCGGGTGTCATTGGCGGCTTGGGCGAGCCCCATTCCGGAAGTCTTTGGTGGGCAATGACAAGATGCTCAAGCCGCAACTGGACATCGCGGCCGAGCTTGGCGAAGGCCGGCGACTCGCGCAGCATGTCGCGGCCCTGGAGCATGTGGCCGATGAGCGTGCCCTCGGCCGTGTACGCCGTGTCGTGTGGTTGGGCATCGAGTTCCCGAAGCTTGCCAATGTCATGCAAGACGCCGCCGGCGACCACCAACCCCTTGTCCAGCGGCGGCTGCATGTCCGGGTATTCCTCGGCGTACTTGTCCGCCAGGAATACGCACGTACGCGTAACGCTCAGCGTGTGTTCGAGTAGTCCGCCCGCGTAGGCGTGATGGTTATGCCGGGCCGCGGGCGAAACCAGAAGGGCCTCGCGGTTCACCTGGAGCAGTTCCTCGACCAGCGCGAGAAGCGGGACCAATTCGATCCGGTCGCGCGCCAGACCGAGAAGCTCGTCGAACATGACCTCGGGAGAGAATCGCGAGCAGGGGATAATAACATTGGGATCGAAACCGTCGGGCTGGTCGGCATCGGTCGCTTCGCGAATGCGACGGATGTCGAGCTGCGGGCCGTACTGGGTTTCGCGGTACGTCGCTCGGAGCTTGTAGAACCGTCCCGGAGTCCATTGATCGCGGCAGTCGGTAGCCCAGGGAGAATCCCCCCACACCGGGAAACTGACCTCCTTGTGACCATCGCGAAATGTCACGCGGAAGTAGGGCTTGCCGTTCTTCGTGGTCAATTCCTCCTTCGCCGAAAGCAGGGCAAAGAGATCCCCCTCTTGGTCAGGTTGCATCTCCGAAAGCGACACAATGGAATTCAAATTCATGGCGTGTAAAACGGCGGAAACGGAGCGAAACGGAGCGACTTGGGAGAGTAAGACCCTCCTCAACACAAACCATGCACTACCATATCCGTTCGTCCACACGCCGGCAAGCTCCCCCAGGAGAACTGCAAGCTCCCCGCGGATTCGATGAAGTCACCCCGGCTTGCCATCCGAAACCAGACAATATGCCCGTGCGTAAAGCCAAACCATTGCGACCTCGTCCTCCGCAGGCTCGCAGCCTTGCCGACAGCTACTTTTCGGCCTTCGTTGAGTATGTTGCGGGCGAATGCCGGTTGGCCGAGAATACCGTGGCCGCCTATCGCCGCGACATTCGCCGATTCACCGAGTGGCTGGCCGGACGAAGCATTATCGAGCTTTCGATACGCGACCTTGCCGACTACGCGGCATGGCTCTACGGCAAGGAACTGGCGCCGCCGAGCATCGCCCGGCATCTCGTTTCGCTGAAGGTCTTCTTCCGCTACCTGCAACTGGAAGGCGTGCTCAAGGAGAACCTCGCGGAACTGCTGGGAAGCCAGGCCCTCTGGGAGCGAGTCCCAAGGGTCCTCAGCCCAGGACAGGTCGAACAGTTTCTCAACGCGCCGAAACGGACCGACCCCTGCTGGCGTCGAGACCGGGCGATGCTCGAACTACTATACGCCACCGGCTGCCGCGTTTCGGAGCTGTCGAACTTACGGCTGCCCGATCTACATTTGGACGACCGCTTCTGCCGCTGCCACGGTAAAGGCAACAAGGAACGATTGGTGCCGTTGGGACGGCAGGCGGCTTTGGCGGTAACCGCCTACCTGGAGCACGAGCGTCCCACGATGGCCGCCCGTGCCATCGCGCCGCCCGACTGGGTTCTTCTATCCTACCGAGGGCGCCGATTGCTCCGCGAGCGAATCTGGGAACTGGTCAAGCGTTACGCCGGGCGCATCGGGGCGCCGGACGATATCAGTCCGCACACGCTCCGTCACAGTTTTGCGACGCACGTGCTCTCGGGTGGCGCCGATTTGCGCCAAGTCCAAGAGATGCTTGGTCACGCGAGTATCGCGACCACGCAACTCTACACGCACGTGGACGCGGCTAGGCTGAAAGCCGTACACTCACAATTTCATCCCCGCGCATAACATTCACTGGGGCGTCCGAGGCGGGGCGAACTTGATCTTCTCGCAAACCGTGAAGATCTTGTTGTCCTCGCCAACGTATCCGGAAACCGCCGTAATGGCATCCATGACGAACTCGAAATGCAGGCCGTAATCGGCGTCAATCTCGACCTCGACATCGCTGGCGTGTCCCGGCGTCGAGCTGTCGCCAATGATCTGGCGGATTTCCATGCTCAGGCCATGGAAGTTTCGGCCGAGGTTCTTTTCGTTCATTCGAATCGCGGCGAGATGGCCCGTGCCCGTGGCGGTGAGTCGCACCTTGATGGGAGGGATGAGCAGTTCGTCCAATTTGCCCTCGCTCGGCGCGGCAATGGGCATGCGGATGTTGAAATCGCCTTCCGGGGCGACGATCTTGAACGTCATGATGAAAAAGATGAGCAACTGGAACACGATGTCGATCATCGGCGTCATCTGTAGCTCAATCTTATCACCGCTACGCTGGGCGTTGCGAACTTTCATCGAACAAATCACTCACTAAATTACGTGGAAGACAAATTGATCCGCGTGCGGCGACCAGGTCGGCGCGCAATGATACGTTCTAAGTTTTCCGTCTTTCCGCTTGCTTGGCGCGCAGCGCGAACCGTTCAAAGCCCGTATCTTGGCACGCCTTGATCACCTCTTGCACCCTTCCCGCCTTAGCCCACATGTGGGCGCGAATGACGATGGTGGCGCCGGCGACGCTCTTGCCCGGGGTATTCTCTAGAACCTGTCGCTCCCGCCGCAGCGGCTGTGAGAGCCGTTCGAGGGAGTATTCATCGCCTCCGAGAAGGATCGTGCCTTCTTTGGTAAGCTGCAGGGTAATCGCGTCCTCCAACGGCGCATCGGGCGGCTTGGCCAACTGACTGATGGGCAGCCGGATACGCTCGTTCTGGTCAGCCTCGGTGAAGTTGATCAACACCATGAAGAAGGCAATCAACTGGAACGTCATATCGATCATGGGGGTCATATCGCCTTCGGCGAACGCCGCCTCCCCTCGAGCCCGTTTCTCTCTTGCCATTACCTAACTCCAGCAGCGACAATATGTTTCTATTATGTCAGGGAGCGGGCCCGATGCCCACGGCCCCATCTCAGCTCTTCTTGCCAACGCTGGCGAACCGCCCCATCAGCCCCTCGCTGAGGATTCCTACCTCGAGGACGAGTCGTTGAATCCGGTTACGGATTATGTTGTATGCGGCGATGGCGGGGATAGCGATGAACAGCCCAACCAAGGTCGTGAACAAGGCGGTCGAAATACCAACGGCCAACTCGGCCGGTTTGGGAGCGGTGGGAGAATTGGCAATCACGCTAAACGACGCGATCATACCTTGCACCGTCCCGAGTAGTCCAACCATCGGGCTGATCGTTCCGATCAGCGCCATGTAGCTGAGGCGGTGTTCCATCTTCATGTTCTCTTCTTCGCTGACCTCCTGCATGGCTTCGATAGCCTGCTCGTATCCGGCGGAGAGCTTGGCAAGGCCGGCGGAGAGCACTTGCCCCAGGAACGACTCGTCGTTCTTGGCCATTTCATACGCTTCCTGGTACCGTTTTTCGTTCAGGTGCGCCTCGAACCCTTCGACCAAGGCGACGGGAACAACGTTCTCGCGTCGGGCCATCAGAAGATTCATCACGAACAGGGCGACCAGGGTGAACGAAAGGCTCAGGAACACGATGCTGTACATCCATCCCAAGGCTTGGAACATCCATGCCAACGTGCTCTGCTTGGCAACGGCAGCTTCCCCTTCGGCTGGCGCCGCGGCGGCCGGCGCTTCAGCTGGCGTCTCATCGATCGCCTCCTCGTCCTGGGCAATCGCCTGCCTCTCGCCTACCAGCGAGATGGCCGAGAACGCCCCCAAGACCAGGAGCAAGAGCAACCACGAGCATACGCCCGCACCAAGCCATCCCGCAAAAAACCGGTGCCGCATTTCGACCTCCACAAGTAAAGGAACTCTAGATTGTGTTGATATTCCGATGGGGGGAGAATCCACAAAAGACTCCGTGATTACAGTGTAACAAGCCACTCCAGTCTTTGTAAAGCCCCTACTCACGTATTTCGTTCAACCCGCCAAGCAATTATTCCCGTCCCGAGGCCAGATTTCTACTTCGCCCAAGGGCTGTTTTTGTACTGCTCGGACAGGATTTGCTGGGCACGAACGGCCTCGTCCGTCTTGCCGACCTCGTTCCACAACTGAGCCAAGTTGGAAAGTGCCTCGGCGTGGGCGTCGGAGACCTGGAAATACAGGGTATCGACGTGGAGAAAGGCCATCAATGCATCTTGAATTCGTTTGGCCTTCCGGTGGGCCGTCCCCAAGGCGTTGTACGCTCGCGCGTGCAATTCGACATTCTCGGGATTAGCCTTCATGATAATCTCTTCAATAGACTTGATGGCTTCATCAGCGTGGCCGGTTCCCGCCATGCAGACGGCTTTTCCCAGTTTTGCCGCAAGGCGTTGGGCGTCGGCGGCCTCGCCCTCGGCATTGTTGGCCAGCACGCTATCGAACGCCTGGGCGGCCTCGGCGATCTTGCCCTGCGCAAGCCGGGCCCGACCCACGGCCACGCCCGCACGCATCTTGTAGTCGGCCCACGGCGCCTGGGCGATTCGAGTATAGTATTCCTCGGCCTGGGCATGGGCGCCCACCGCCACGAGTAAATTGCCAATGACTTCGCACGCCTCCAGGTAGCGATAGTGCTCCGGATTGTCCCGCGCGAAACCGATCATCTTACTACCCGCCGCGCGTACGTCGCCGTTTCCCTGCAAGGCAATCTGCGCCTCGCAGTAGGCGGTTAAATAGTCGATTTCCTGGAGAATCTCGCGTCGCGATATTTCGTCGCGATCGATTCGCTGCAAGGCCGTCAAGGCGTTCTCGTAGGCGCGGTTGGCAACGTTGCTTCTCGCGGTCTTCAGGCCGCTCGGCTCGCTGTCATAATAGACGTTTTCGATCTGGTTGACCGGGACTTCCTGCTCGACGCCCTGCACTTCGATCACAACCTGCATGGAGGTCATCTTGATAATGGGCCCCGAGAGGGTTCGCCCCGCGGCCCGGATCGTATCTTCGCCCTGGGCCAAAGAGACCCAAGCAAGCCAAACGGCGGCCAGTACGCCAACGTAACGGAAACTCATTGAATTACTCCTTTACTCGGTACCATGACTGTTCTGTTCTGACTACGAAGCCTTCGCCGGCGATGTTGGCCCCGTGTCCTTCGGCTTCTCCGGGGCAGGCAGGCCCGTGGGCGACTCCCCCAGCACTTTCTGAATTCGCTTGAACAACTCGTTATACTTTGCCTGCCAGGCGTCACCGCCCATGTCGGGATAGAGCCTCCCAATAATAAGGATGTCGTCCTTCGCCCGGTCGAGTTGATTCTTGCGTTCGTCGCCCTTAAGAGTCATTGCGAACTCCATGCGGCAAATGGCGAGGTTGTAGCGAGCCTCATGAAAAACATCGGTATGTTTGGGACTGCGCGCCACTCGATTGGCAACCTTGCCCCAACCCCAGAATTGCGGATACTGCTTGCTGCCGAGCATGGCAATGCGGTAATAGGCAGGCTTCTCGGCGCCCCGCGCCTGATAGGTATAGGCGGCCTCGACCTGGGCGTCGATCATCATGGGTTTCTGCTCCAAGACGGTCAGCAAGAGCTTCAAGGCATTCTCGTAGCTCTGCAATCGCCGAAAACATCGCGCCAGACGGATGTTGACGGTCAGTTCAGCGTCGGCCGGACCAAACGAAGGATCCTTTTTCAACGCGCGAAGGATGCTCAGGTAGCCCTCGGCCGCGCGCTTGTAGTATCCCTCGGCATCGGCTGGCAGTTTCTGTCCGCCGGGATCCAACCCGGAGCCCAAACCATAAAATGTTTCCGCAATCCAGTTGAGCGAGCTGAAGGTATTTCCCGGCCGTTTGAGAATTCTGGAAAGGAAGAGTTCGAACCCTTCCGACACCTTCTTCTGCTCCGCGCGTTTGTTCTCATTGCGGAGCATCTCGAGCTGCTGTTCGAGATCCTTGCCAAGGCTGATGTAGATGAGCGTCAACCGCTCCTCAGCGCCCGCGCTGCCGTCCTGTTTAACGGCTTCCTCGAGGTCCCCCATGACGCTCTCGGCCTTGTCAAGATCCTGCTGGCCCACGTAAGCCCGCAAGGCGGCCTTGTAGGTTTCCACGCGGAAAGGGCCGCGATCGGTTACGGGTGCCTTGTCACGAACCAGGGCGACAATGCCGATGATCGGATCGTCGAGCCACTTGACCGCGCCTTCCGTATCGTTCTGGTTGATGAGGACTTGTGACAGGGAGAGCACGGCCGTGCAGAGCGTGTAACTGATTTCGCCGCCCTGCTCCACGTGCTGCTTCATGCGAACCACCCCAGCCTCGAGAATCTGTTTAGCCCCGTCGACTAGTTTTGCGAGTTGCTCCTGGCTGGGACGATCGCCTTCGGGAAGCCGGGATTGCCGGGCAAACTCGCCCCAGAGCTGCTGGCCGATCAGCAGTTCAGCCTCACCCCGCTGCGGGGTCACCTCGGGAATGTTCGTCAGATACTCGCGAGCCTGATCCAACTGCCGATTGACCACCGCGCTACGGACGAGCATCATCCAGGCATCGGGCGCATCGGGCGCGTCGGGCCATTGCTTCGTGATGAAGTGGGCAATACCCACCATCCGGCCGATCTCCCATTGCTGGTCCTCGCCCGGCTTCGCGTCGCCGAACAGCTTCGCGTAAGCGGCCAGGGCGATCTTGGCCCCTTGCCTCGCCGCAACGCCATTGGGATATCGGCGCGCCAGGAACTCACCCATCAGGGCAGCACGGTAGTAGTCGTTGTTCAACCAGTAGAGGAACGCCATATAGTAGCGAACCACGTTGATATCGTCCGGCTCGATGCTCTTATCGGCAAATTGCATCGCAAGGCGGAAGTACTTCACGGCATCCGTGCCGGCCTGTTGCCGGTCCTCTTCGGAAAGGTTCGTCATCTGCACCTTGTCCAATTCGTCCTTGCCGCGATCGCGCGCCTCGGCGAAGGTGGCAGGCTCGCCCGTCTGCTCGATTCCCATTTCCGCAAGCCGTTCCTTGGCCATGCGTTGGTGATCGCCTGGCAAACGAGCAACGTACTGGAACGCCTTGCGCGCCGCGGCGTGCGCATCGTCGCGCAGCTTTGCTTCCGTCGGATCGTCCTTCTTCAGGCTCTTTGCATACTCGACCGCCGCCAGGCCGTAATAATACCGAATCGCCAGTCCCTCGATGCTCGTCTCTTCGGCGCCCCGCGTCTTCTCCAGCCACGCCGCGGCGCGGTCCATGGCCTTCTTGTACTCTCGCACCTCGGAAAGCAGGCACGTTTCCAGTTCCAAGACCAGAACCCGGTTGGCCAGAGCGCGAAACGCGGTGGGTTCATCCGGCTGTTCGAGCAGTTCCTCGAACGCCTCGAACGCGCGTACGTGGTCGCCCAGTTCCTTGTAGCAGCGTCCTTCCCACATGCGAGCATACAAACCGACCAGCCGCGTGCTGTACTTTTCGTAGACCTCGCCGTATCGTTCAGCGGCCTCTTTCATCGTCTTCTTGAACCCGTCGCCCCCCTTGGGATAGGTCACGGCAAGCTCGTATTTCACGCCGGCCAGCGCCATGCGAGCTTCAAGAATGTCGCGGCGCACCTGGTCGCGCTCCTCGATTCGCTTCGCCTCTTCTTGCGGTATGAACTTCGGAAAACGCTCGTGTTCCTCGATGGCCTGCGCCTCTTGCTCGGAGAAGACGATCTCGGCCTCGTCCAAAAGTTTTCGAGCCTCGACGGCGATATTCTCCCGAGCGTCGGCGTTCTCGGCCTCGTCGGCTTTTTCTCGCTCGATGCGCCCCCGCTGAACCAAAAGGTTGGCAAGCTGGGAACGCGCCGAAAAAATCATCGGGTGCCCCGGATGTTCCTTGACAAACTTCTCGAAGTGCGTCCGCGCTTGCTCAAGCTGCTTTTCGCGCACCGCCATCACTCGCCCGGTCATCGCCGCGTTGATGAGCGTGGCACCCGCCTCGTAGTCAATCACCTCCTTGAATTCCGCGGCGGCCAGCGGACTGTCTTTCATCTTTTCAAGGTAGTAGACGGCCTGTTCATGGAGTCCACGCTCCCGGAGCGCGTCGAGAAACTTTCGACTTTCCTCGACCGCCAAGCCGGAGGCGGCAGCAAACAACACCGCGGCAACCGAGACCATTCCAAGAAAGGGGAAGCCGCCGTGTTCCCTTAGCCGTACCATGTTTCACTTCTCCTTACGATCCACAAGATGAAGAACCGTCGAACGACGACTCTCTTTTTGCCAGGCAGGCTCCGGAGCCGCCCGACCAGCCGTTTCCACGCCATGAACCGCGCGGCCACGACCCGCGATTCCGCCGCCGATTGCGGCCTCGCCCGCGAGCCCCGGCAACGCTGCCAAAATGGCTCGCAATAACCCGTTACGGCACGGTGCTTATCCCTAGAGTACCTTCCCGTCCAGCGGCGCACAAGCCGGTAGACTGCAATGTTTTTTCGCGCCCCCAAACAGAATTACTTATTCCCCCCTGCGCGGTGTGGCCTCGCTCGAACGGCCCGTTTCATGACCTCCTCGAAATCACAAAATGACGGGGACTGCCGCAACTCGGAGTCGAGTTGGTCAATCAGATCCTGCACTCCGGCAAGCGTGCCAGGACGAGGACGAAGCTGTGTGTAGACGCTTCTTCGTAGCAATTCACCGGCTTCCGCCGCAATGACGGCTGCCTGCAAGGGCAACGGGGCCTCGACCAAGGCGGCCGGTAGGTCGCCTCGTCGAATTGCCACAGCTTCCCGCCCAACCGCGCCGTTGCCCGGTTCTCGCCAACTGACCTCCGCCGTCGCCAGCACATCGCCGACACTCAAATTCTCTCGCAAACGGATATCGAACAAAGCCGTCCCCGACTGCCCCGAGTGGAAGACGCAGTCTGAATCCACGGTCTTGACCTCCGGCTCGTGCCCGAGAATTCGATAGAAAGGCACCGCCTTCGGGTCAAACTGGAAGGTAAGACGGACGTTTTCAGCAACAACTTGGGGTTGTCCGGTAATCACCTCGCGCAACACCCAATCGAGCCGCTGGGCATCATCGACTCGCCACAGCCGTCCCGCCCCCGCGTCGGCCAGTCCTTGAAGCTGGACGTTCCGCGGATTCGAGGCCGACCGCAACGCGATGACGTGCAGTTTCACTCCCTCCAGCGCTGCCTCCGCCAGACGGCGCTCCATCCGAGCCGCCGCGCCAACCGGCAGGTCCGGCGGCCCATCGGTGAACAGTACCACCAGTGGATTGACCGCAGGCGTCGACTCGTCCGGCTGACTGGCCAAGGCGTACGCGGCGGTCAGGCCGGCGCCAAGGTTCGTCGCGGCAGGACCAGCCATGCGCTCCAACGCTGAGATGATCTGTTCGGCGTGATCCCGGCCGGCACGCTCGGCAATCACTTCGGCGCCGCGGTGAAAGGCCACCAGCGAAACCTTATCGTCGGGCCCCAGCCAACGCAACAGGTCAGTCAGCGAGCACCGAAGGACCGCAAGCCGCTGGGGCCAATAGGCCCCGGTCGAAGCATCGACGGCAAGGATCAGATGAATCGGCGGGCGCGGCGCCGCCTGCAACTCGGCTGCCTGGACGCCGCCCTGCAGAACGAACGCTCCTGGCACGAACGGACTTGGCCCACCGAAAAGCGACAGCCGAATTGCCTTGCCTTTCGGCTTCGGAAAACCATAGTCGAGAGTCGCCAGGAACTCCTCCGTACGAACTCGGACCGGTGGCGGCAGGCGGCCTTCCGCCACGCTACGACGGGTTATCTCAAAGCTATCCGTGCCCACGTCCAGCGGAATGGAGACCGTTTGCAGCGATACGTCGGCGGCGGTTGGCACGAAAGGAAACACTCCGAAACGAACCAAGACGCTCGAATTGAACGCCGTTGCCGTGGGGGCGGGAATACCCCGAGCCCGCAATGATTGCGACTCCTGCCAGCCGAGTGCCTCGCCAAAGGGCTCGTGGCTGCCAAAAACGCCCCAACGATAAGGCGTGGCGTCGAGCAGCGGGTCCAGACTACCTGGCTGCCGGTGGGCGAATAGCGTGAACTCGTCTACCGGGCTCGGCCGGCGCGTTGGCGCCGGGCCTGCCAGATACTCCGCCGGCAGCAATTCGGGCGACGGCCAGGTCGGCCGTTCCATCGTCCCCGAATTGGCTACCTCTAAATCGGCATCGGAAAGCGTTTCGAGCCGCATCACTCCCGACGCCGTCTCCGACGCATCGGGCACGATTTCACCAACAACATACCAAGCCAGTTCCGGCGGTTGCGTTGGCGCCACGGGCAGGCTGGCGATGAGCATCGCCATTGCCGCCCCGAAGTACGACAGTCCAATCGCCACGATGAGCGTGGCCGCAACCGCCCAGCCGACCACCCGTTGCAGTTTGAGTCGATACCCGGGTGTCGCACGGAGCCTGCAAAGAACTCGATACGGCACCGGCACGTCGCGCAGCAACCCGTCGAGTCCCACGTCGTCGTCCGCAACCACCATTCGGAGCCGCCCGGCAAGTCCTGGAGGCATCGCCACGCCGCGCAGCTCGTCATCCAACGCAAGGTCGTCCGCCAAGGCGATCTTGCGCAAACGCCGCACGAGACCGTCGGGGACGGGAATCTCGCGCAGTTGGGCGTCGATCCAGGGGCTAGGGTCGGGTCGAGTCATTGGATACGTTTGGGCAAAGGAAAGAGGCCCACCTACTACATAACTATTTGGTGCTGGCGGCCAATAAGTATTCCCGTAGCCGCTTTCTGGCCCGGCTTACGCGGGACAGAACCGTGCCAAGGGGTACTTCCAGTAAGTCAGCGGCCTCTTGGTGCGTGAGTTCACCCACAACGACCAAAAGGAGCGTCTCTCGTAATTCGTCCGGCAGCCGGCCAAGCGCCTGCTGCATCTCGTCAGAGATATCGTCTCGTAGCGGATCCTCGCCTGCCACGCCCACGTCGAGCTTCTGATCACCTTGCAAAACCATGGGGGGGCGCCGCCTACGCCAATGGTCGACCACGCGTCGGCGTAGGATGGATGCCAACCAAGCACGGTCACCCCGCCCGTGCTCAAAAAGCCGTCGGCTGTTCCATGCGGAGCGATAGGCATCCTGCACAATGTCCTCGGCCTCATGCCGATCGCCCACCATCCGATAGGCCATTCGGTACAGAGTGGGACCATGATCGTCAACCAAGCGGTTGAATTCGGCTAGCGAAAGCGCCAAGCTCGCCGCTCCTTTCCACCGGAGCACACAATAAGGCGACCGGCAGATTGAAATATACCCAGTGTAGAACAATTGTCCCAATT
>CAZASB010000064.1:13330-18207 GCA_964487655.1 uncultured Planctomycetaceae bacterium | reverse complement strand
GCCGCCTAGAAAGACGCCGGTATTAGCGACCGATGACCCACCAAAGAAGCGGCTTATTTGACCCACCCTACCTATCATGAATAATCCGGGCTAACTGGACCGTTTTCCGCGAAAGGTCCGGAACAAGCGTCCCCCAAAGCATTGCCGGAACCAAGGTCGCGATTCGGCCGTTGAACTGGATGCCTGGCGATCTCTTTGTATAGCGAGGTGGGTTGCGTTGCTGATAGAACACACCCCTCCTTGGGTGGGCCAACAGGCGACTTTTTCTGCGTGTTTCTGGCAGCCGTTCAAGCGATCGGTAAGCGGTGGATGTGATTGTGTGGGCTTCAGCGGGCGAAAACAATCCGCCAAGCACTTGACATCCGTATTGATGCCTGCTCTACTTAAAATCGTTAGAGTCGTCAGAAAAGTTCCTACCCTCCCAATCCAACCTTTACTGCAACCGGCTACTTGTCGTCCGTATCCCCTGCGGCGGCGGCCTGTGGAGTTTTCACCGAGCACTGCAACCATCCGGCTAAACGGCCGATTGCGAACCACGCCCCGAGGCCGGCTGCGTCCCATGCGAGAGCAAGGGACACAAGCTCAGCTCGCGTCTTCACCGACACAACTCGCTAATCGCTCGTCAACCACTGGAGAATCGCAGCGACTGAAGAAGACTCGGAGAGCTTGTGGTTCAATAGGATTACACGAAACCTAACCAAGCGAGAGAGGATTAAACACATGCGAAGTTTTGGGATTTCCTGCGCGCTGTTGCTCATGGTCGGTACCGCGTTCGGCACTGAACTCTCATGGCGCGACCATTACAGCGACGCGTATCGCGAGGCCCAGGAGTCGAAGCGGCTGCTGATTGTTTCCTTCCACGGTCCTGACGCCCGCTACGAGCCCGATGCGTCGGCTACCGCAATGCTCCGCGCGAACGTGCCCCTCGCGCTTTCGATGGATGCAACCATCAAGCAGAACGGAAAGCCCGTGCCGGTCATCGAGTCGGGGGCTTTTGCCCAACTCAAGGGAGAGCCGGGGTTAGTGGTCATCAACCTGAAGTACGCCGGCGCCAAGATGGGACACGTCGTGGCCACCCTGCCACTCGCCGATGCCCAGGCGCCTGGCAAGGTTGCGCAAGTCCTTGAAGACGCGGCTCGCCAGCTTGGCGAAAAGGTCATCGCCGATCCCTTCGGTTTGATGTGGCACGCCGAATACGGAGTGGCCTACAATACGGCGAAATCCGAGAAAAAGCTGCTCTTTATCGCCCTCGATAGCGCCGGGCATCGTTTCGCTCCCGACCTCGAACTGGCCGATGCCATGCGGAATCTTGTGTTGGTCCGGCTGCGCGTGGAAGAGTCGTCCGAGTTGCTAAGCCATGTTGGAATGCGAACATTCCATATCTCGCCGGGCATCGGCATTCTGGACATGAAACATGAGGGCCCCAACTACGGCCGACTCGTGTACGCCATTCCTTCCCGCCTACTGACCAAGGCAGGCGCCCACGCAATGCTTGCCTTGGCTGATGGACGAAGCAAAGAAGCAAAACCCATCCATTGGCATACCAACTACTTGGAGGCCCGCCGGCTCGCCGAACAGGAGCATAAGATGCTCTTGATCGCCATCGACTCGGCCACGGAGAGCTTCCAGCCTCGGGAGCAGTCGCTTCCGCTCATGCACGGATACGTATGCCTTCGCCAGACGACGGATGCGGCCTATTCAGGCAGGCAAGGAATTGCCCGTAGGCTTCTGGACTTCCTGGATTTCCGGCAGATGCGAGAGAAGCCGGGCATTGCCGTGTACGACTTCACGAATGAAAAAGAACCGCATTACGGCCAGGTCGTTACCGTGATGCCGTATAAGTACCTTGGCCCGAATCCGGGCAATCGCGTGTTCAGTGAAGCCGAGCGCGAGCAGGAGATGCTCCTGCTGGAGCCGGAAACCCTTACCCGCCGAACGCTCACCTGGGCCATCCGAGTAAGCAAAGGGCATGGCGAGAACACTCGCCTGCGAAGTGCCGACGGTATGCCATGCGAAACTCGCATGGCCGGCGCCCAGCGGAACTCGGTGCTGCAAACGAGTTACGGGGTTGGTCATCATGCCGGCGGGCTCACGGGTGGCGAGATCGCCTCTCCCGGTCCCGGTCAGGACATCGTCGACGGGGCCTTGAACATGGTCCGCATTTGGCGAGGTTCGCCCCCGCACTATGGAATGATGGTGCGTTTCCATCGCCGGTTCGGATACGACATGCATCCGAGCAACAACAACCATTGGTACGGAACCGGCCGGTTCTGACGCCAGCAGCGACGCCGCCGTGCGCGGCGGTATTCAAACCGCAGCCAACGTGCCTCAGTGGGCCAAGGTGTCGAGCAGCCGCAATAGTGTCTCGGGGACCGGCTTGTGGCCGGCAAAGGTATCGAGGAAGGGAGCGAGCACCAACTGGCCGTGGATCAGGCCAGCCATGGCGCTAGTATGGCCTTCGAGCACGGAGCGGACCGCAAAGTCGCCCAAACGGGCCGCGAGGATGCGATCGGCGGCCACGGGCGAGCCTCCTCGCTGCAAGTGCCCGAGCGTGAGCACGCGAGTCTGGAATGGGCAGCCGGCCTTCTTCAGGTTCTCGTTCAGCACGGCGGCGCCGCCTGCCTCGTCCCCCTCGGCCACGACAATCATGATGGACTTCTTGCCGCGAGCCTTGAGCCGTTGCAGGTGTCGGATGATCTGCCCAGTATCGGTGGGCGTTTCGGGGATAGCGGCCACCTCGGCTCCGCCGCCAATGGCCGTGTACAGGCCGATGTATCCGCTATGACGGCCCATCACCTCGACGATGAACATGCGTTCGTGGCTTTCGGCCGTATCGCGGAGCTTGTCGAGAGCCTCGACCGCCGTATCGACCGCCGTGGCGAACCCGATGGTGTAGTCGGTTCCAAGAAGATCGTTGTCAATGGTGCCGGGGCAGCCGATCACCTGGCCGTGATAAAAGCGGCTCAGCGCCATGGCGCCGCGAAAGGTACCGTCGCCGCCAATGGGAATGAGGGCTTCGATTCGGTGCTTCTGAAGTACGGCAGCCGCTTTCTTCTGCCCGGCATCGGTGCAAAACTCGTCACTCCGACTGCTGTGCAAGATGGTGCCACCCAACTTGCACAAGTTCGATACCGATCGGAGTTTCATCAGCGGCTCGCCATCGGTATTGATGTAGAAATCTTCGTTCAGAAGCCCCTGATAGCCGCGTCGTATGCCCACGACGTCGTGGCCGTTCGCGATGGCGGAACGTACCACCGCGCGGATGCAAGCATTCATGCCGGGGGCGTCGCCGCCGCTGCAAAAAACACCGATTCGCATGGTCTTTCCCTGGATGGTTATGGTCGATCAGAATTCGTCGATGCGAAGTTCATGTTCCCGGAGGAAGGCTTCCGCCTCTTCTCCCGTAAACACGCTTTCGGTAGCGCCGATTGCCCGCACGCAGCTTGCCCCGAGGGCACTGCCCCATCGCAGGCAGCCGGCCGCGTCCTCGCCTCGCAGTAGGCCAGCGCAGTAGCCGGCGTCGAAGGCGTCGCCCGAACCCGTCCCGCCGACGTACTCGATCGGATAGACGCCAGCACGCAGTCGCTGGGTGTCGCTCACCAGAAGGCTTCCCTTCGAACCGCATGTGATAACAACGGTGCTCGCGCCAGCCGCGCGGAACCGTTGTGCCTGCTCGTAAGGATCCTTGAGTCCGGTAATCAGTTCCGCTTCATCGTTATTGGGCAGGAAGACGTCGGTTTCCGGCAGAACCTTTGAAAGAGTTTCCCAGTAGTGCTCGCCGCCGAAGAGGACCACGTCGAGAACCGTCTTTGCCCCACCAGCCCGGGCCGTTCGCAGCATATCGACGAACGCTTCGGTCTCCAATCCGGGCATCATGAGATATCCGCCCACGTAGACCACCTTCGCCTGCCGCGGCCAATCGGCCGGAATGTGTTCCACGCGAAAGGCCGTGTTCGCGCCGGGCGTGCTGATGAAGCGGCGGTCCTGGCCCGTCACGTTGATAACCATGCTGCTGGCCGTTCCGAACTCCGGGAGCGTGTGGACGCCCGAGGCATCGACCTTCGCCTCGTTGAGCGTCTCGACGATGAACCGGCCGAAGGCATCGCCGCCAACGCATCCTGAAACACCCACCGAAATGCCAAGCTTCGCCAGATCAACGCCTGCGTTCGAAGCGCAACCGCCCAACGCCAATTGAATGCGATCGGTCGGGACCAGTTCTCCCGGATTCGGAACTCGTGGGACCGGCGCACAGATGTAATCGGCGAATAAAATTCCGGCACACAAGCAGTCAATAGCCATTGTCTCTTGCTCCCTAGTGGATTGGATCGGAAGATGTATTCGTAGCAGGCTCATGCCTGTCTGAGAAGTACCCCTCCAGGGGTGTCTTTGTGTTTAGCCATTCTACAGGAGGTACATTCCCGACCATTTGGCCCGCCTGGACGCCGCCTTGAAAATCGCCGTGGAGCATGGCTACAAACCTTGCTGGTACCACGACGATTTTTGCGAAGGTCGCTATTGCCTCCAAATAGTCTTTCTGGTCGTGGTTCAGCGCGAATCATCTTCAAGGAACTGGTCAACTGCGTATTCACCGAGTCCTCGCGAAGATACTTCAATTCCGTCGTTCAGAAGATGAAGGACCGAGGTTGCAATGGCGTCGTGCTGGGTTGCACGGAGATTCCGCTGCTGGTCGTTCCGAACGATTGCCTCCTACCGTCGCTCGACTCCACGCGACTGCTGGCGAAGGCCGCGCTAGCCGAGACCATCGGCCAGCGGTAGGGTCTTGGGCGGAAGGCAAACGTCAACCCGGCGGTGAACTGCCTGGCAACTTGGGCTTGAGCAGCGCGTAGGAGCCAACGCAGACGAGCAGGCCACACGCG
>CAZASB010000064.1:0-13230 GCA_964487655.1 uncultured Planctomycetaceae bacterium | reverse complement strand
CAACTTGGGCTTGAGCAGCGCGTAGGAGCCAACGCAGACGAGCAGGCCACACGCGCTGAGTGCGAGGGCGACGGCGAACCAGTTGCGATTCTGGCCGAGTACTTCCGCATACGCCCGTGCCTGCGGCGACGGATATCGGTTGGCGCCGGTGCGTAGCTCCTGCCAGAGGCCCCAGGTTTGCAGCGGGGTCATGCGCTCGACGGTGATCAGCCGCGGCTTGCTCAGTTCGAGCCACCCGGCCCAGGGCACGCTCGTACACATCAGGACAACTCCCAGAAAGAAGCCCGCCTGCCGCCCGCTCCAGGCTGGGCGTTTGCGGACGTAGCCGGCCGAGGCGGCCAACTCGGCCTCCGGGGCCACCTTCTCCAATGTCTTGAGCCGGTTCAACGGAGGTACTTCCAGGACGTTGCCGCAAGGACACGTGATGGACTCGCCGGCCTGGCGGAGCGTGACGGCCAGCTTCTGGCCGCAGGAGCATGGGAGCAAGTAGTGTTCGGTCATGGGATACCTGGAATGGCCATGCGCGAGGGATCGTCTTGTCGGGGCTTCACCTCGGGCTCGGACGTGACCACCGGCTTGTACTCATGGTCGCGTTTTCGGGTAACGCGTGCCTTCTTGATGCGATCGGCTCGGGGAATGACGATGTTCCTGTGCGGATTGATGGCAACGTCCATCGGATCGCGCGGTTCGCGGCGTTGGAGCTTCGCCAGCACGTCGAGTCCGCGGATCACGCGTCCGAACACCGTATGCCGCCCGTCGAGGTGCGGTGTGGGCACGAAGTTGATATAGAACTGCGAGCCGCCGGTGTGCGGCCCGCGGTTGGCCATGGCCACGCTGCCACGGAAATGCTTCCGCGCGCCGTCCTCGTAGCATTCGCAGCGGATCGTATGGCCGGGTCCGCCGGTGCCGTCCCCCTTGGGGCAGCCGGCCTGGGCCATGAACTCTTCCTTCACGCGGTGGAAGGTAAGCCCATCGTAGAAACCGTCCTCGACCAGTTTGATGAAATTGGCCACCGTGTTCGGAGCCTGATCCTCGAACAGCTCGATTTCAATCTCCCCCTTGTTCGTCTGGAGCACGACACGGGGCAAGTTGCCGGCGGCCGTCTCGGCCTCGCGCAGCTTCCGCTCCTCGGCCCAGGCTTCCGTGCTGTACTTGAGGGCCGCGGCGCACTTACGGCCCGCCTCGTTGATCGACTGCAATTCGCTGGCCCGACGCAAGTGCTTGGCGGCCAGCTCGAACTGGTTCGAATTGTACGCCGCCACGCCGGCAAGGTTGTACAGTGAGGGAATCTTCACCTCGTTGTCAATCAGGAGTTGGGCTAGCCGGAGCGCGTCTTCATAGCGCTCGGAGGCCATTTCCATATTCAGCACGCCCAGCAGAAAATTGGCCAAGCTCTGGTTCGATGACGGATCATCGACGAAGGCAAGGACCGCCGCGTCGGTTAGCTCGCGCTCCAAGCGCTCGCCCTGCCGAACGACCTCGTCATATCGGGCCTCGATCGGCTCGCGGCGGGCAGGCAGGGCGGTTCGATACTCGATATCGAGCGCCCTGAGCTGCTTCATGACCTCTTTCCATCGCTCGAACGTGCGTTCGTAGGCTTCCTGCTCCGGGCTCTTCGGTTGCAACGCCTGCTCCTCTCGCTGCGAACCCACCAAGGCCGTCTTATCCGGCGGCGGGCCGCAGCCGACGACCGGCGCCAAGACGCCGAGCAGGGCGCAGAGGGCCAGGGTGAAGCGGAGGCTCTGGAATGACGGGATCACAAAAGGTCTCCAACCAGTCGCATGTTCAAGTGATGCAAATCCCGCGAGTCGAACGGGACTTGATCGGATCGATCTGGGGCAACGCCACTTGGCTCACGGTGCCCACCTGCGCCTGCGCCGACGTCCCTTGCGGCATTCATTCTACCGGTTTTGGCCAAAGCCCAAAAGGCGGGCGCTGTTGGCAATGACGCCAATTTCGCCAATCACGTGCAACACGGCGCCCATGCGCGGGCCGACCTGGCCAATCGAGGCCAGCCACACAAAACCAATCGAAATGACCGCACCGATGAGGATGTTCTGGTTGATCGTGCGCCGGGTGCGGCGGGCAAGCTCGACGGTCATGGGTAGGCGGCCCAGGTCATTGGTCATCAGGGCAACGTCGGCGCTTTGCAGCGCCACGTCGGACGCGACCGCTCCGAGGGCCACGCCCACGTCGCCGCTGGCCAGGGCCAGGGCGTCGTTCACGCCGTCGCCCACCATCATGACGTATCCGCTCTCACATTCGTGCTGCACCACGGCCAGCTTCTGTTCGGGCAGAACCTCGGCAATGACCTCGTCGGCCATGAGCGTTGTGCCAATCTGCTCGGCCACCTCGCGCCGGTCGCCGGTCAACAGCACGACCCGGCGAACGCCCAGCGACCGGAGGGTCTCCACGGCTTGGCGGGCCTCCGGGCGGGCGACGTCGGCCAGCAGCAGGCAGCCCAGGGGCCGGATCGCGCCCGTGCCATCGCGTTCGGCCACCCAGACCACGGAGCCGGGATGTCGAGGGTTCTCCGGCGCATCGGCCCCTTCCTCGATCAACCACTCGCGCCGGCCCAGCATGGTGACGTGCGAGTTGCCACTTGCCCTCACACCCTTGCCCGGCAGTTCTTCGATGTTCGTTCCAGGCAACGAGTGTGGCGCGACAAGACCGCGTTGGTCGGCCGCCTCGACCACTGCGCGCGACACCGGGTGCCGCGAGGCCGAGGCACACGTCAAAGCTCGCTCCAGTAGCGATTCGTCGCCGATGCCGCCAATCGCGTGGATGCCCACCAGGTCGAGCCGGCCGAGCGTGACCGTACCCGTCTTGTCGAGCACGACCGTATCGACGTCGGCCAATGCTTCGAGAAACTTGGTATTCTTGATCAGAATGCCCAGCTTCGACGCGGCGGCCAGTGCGGCCACCATGGCCGTGGGCCCCGCCAGAATGAACGCGCCGGGACATCCGACCACGAGCACGGCAACCGCTCGCGACATGTCGCGGCTAATGAACAGCACGACCGCGGCAATGATCAGGATGATAGGGACGTAATAGCCTGCATATTGCTCGATCAGCTTCATGACCGGCGTCTTCGACTGCTCCGCGTCCTGGAGCAGCTCGACCACCCGGCCGAGCGCCGTCTTCTCGCCGGTCTTGGTCACTCGCACGCGCAACAGGCCGGAAAGATTGACCGTACCGGCATACACTGGGCTGTTGGGCTCCACGTCTTGCGGAGCCGATTCGCCAGTGATGGACGACTGATCGACCGCCGAGATACCCTCGACCACCTCGCCGTCGACGGCAATAGTATCGCCGGGGCGCACCAGGATCAGGTCGCTCGGATTGAGGGTCTCGGGCGCGACTTCTTGCTCTCCTTCGGGCGTAATGAGCGTGGCGCTGCGCGCGTGCAGGTGGCGCAACCCCTCAATGGCCGCCTGCGCGCCCAGCACGCTCCGTTCCTCGAAGAAGTGGCCCAGGTGCAAGATAACGGGAATGAGCGTGGCGGTGGTGAAGTCGCCGTGCATCATGGCGGCCAACGTGGCCAGGGCCACAAGCTGGTCGGTCATCGCATTCTTGTCGCCGGTGATTAGTCCATGGATGGCCTCCCAGAAGACCGGCGCGGCCACAATCAGGGCTGCCATGGCAATGATCAACTCGGCAATGTTCGCCAGATCGCTGGGGCCGTATCGGAGCTGGAGCCAGCCGACGGCCAGCAGGGCGGCGGCCAGCATGGCCGTGCCAAGCTGAACGACAATTCGCGTCCGCTCCGCTAGCGTGAGCGGCACGTCGAGTGAGCGCTCAAAGCGGGTCGAAACAGGGGCGGACAACGAACTGCTCACGGCTGTACCTCGGCGGGGGGCGGCAGAATCACGCGAGAACCAAGCGGTAGATGGATGCGCCGGCCCACGTTGGTCAGCACCTCCTCAAACGATTCCATGAGGATCCGCTGGCGAACGACGCCCGGGTTGTTCCGGTACTCGGCGTACACCTGCTCGAACACCGACAACTCGGCCGACGCACGGGCGTTGAGCGTGTTGTTATAGGCCATGGCCGCCTTGACCATGCGATTAGCCTCTGCCTCGGCGGCCGGAATCTTGCCGAGCACAAACCCCTCGGCCTCCCGCTTCATGGTCTCGGTTTCGATCCGCGCGTCCTGCACGTCCCGGAAGGCGGCGACGACATGACGCGGCGGATGAATCTCCTTGAACTCCAGGGCGGAAATTTCCATTCCACATTGGATCTCGTCGAGCAACTCCTGGGCGCGGCGACGGACCACGTCGGCCAGGCTTTCCATGGTGCCCGGCCCGCCGTCGCCGCCTCGCTGCAATCGCAGCACGTCATTCACCTTCCAGCCGCCCACGGTTTGCGTTAGTGCGGCGAGCACGGTATCGTGCAGGATACCCTCCGGGTTGCTCATGGCCAGCCGGAACCGAATCGGGTCGGAAACGCGGTACTTCGCCACGAGTCTGGCCTGAACGATGTTCTGGTCGCCCGTGAGGCAATAGCCCTCGACAATCGGATTGATCTTGTCCAATGTGGCCGTCTCGTCAATCGGCTTCCACACTTCATCGATCGGTACCTCGCCCTCCCGATCGGGGCCGGGAACAAGAAAGAGCCGGTCTACCGGATAGGGCAGCGCGACGACGAGTCCGGGCTGCTTGATCTGCCCGGCTCGCGAGGCGCCCGCAAGCCGGCCGAATCGCAACAGCAGCCCCACGTTGCCCGGAGTGACGTTCTGAAACCCCGAGAGTAGAAACAGTACCAGCAGCGCCAAAATCACCCAACGAAACATGCGCAGTCCAGCGTCGAGACCCTGGAAGACGACCGGCGTGGGTTTATGACGCTTGGCGGTCATCTCGCGGCCCCTGGAGTGGTTGCGGGGGCGAGTATGGGCTTTCCAACCGCGGCGTCCGGCTTCAGCGGCAATGGAGCGGCCGGGGCACTCTCGAACAGCTCGCGGAATGGCTCCTGGTCGCTGCGAAGGATGACCGTCGACTTCGAACCCAATGTGTTCCGAATGACCTGCATCGAACGCCAGAACCGGTAGAAATCGGGATCGAGCTGGTGGGCCTTCGCGTAGGTTTCCGCCGCCTCCTGTTCGGCCTGGCCGACAATGGTGCCGGCCTCCTCACGCGCGGCACGCAGGATTTGCTCGGCTTGGACCATGCCCTCGTTGCGAATGGCCTGAGCTTCCTTGGTCCCCTTGGCTCGCAGCTCGCCTGCCTCGGACCGTCGCTCCGCCCGCATTTGCTCCAGCACGGCCTCCATGTTCTCCTCGGGGTAGGCGATGCGTTTCACCCCAATTTGCTCGACGGCGATGCCGAACGCCTTGGCCATGTTCTTGCGGACGTCGGTCAGGATGCGGTCCTCGATTTCGGGAGTACGGATTTCATCCGGCACGGTCGATACCAGAGCGGTCAGTTCATAGTTACCCATGTGGAAGTTCTTCGCCGCCGAAATGATCCCGTCAAGTTTCTTTTCCGCTTCCTCCGGCTTGCCCAGCGACTGGAAAAACAGCAGCGGGTCATCCACTCGCCACACCACGTAGGTGAGCAGTACGATGTTCTTACGGTCTCGTGTGAAGGTGGCCGAGAACGGTGTGTTGTGGTACCGGTAACGTGTGTCAATCGGGTGGACCTGCTCGATGGGCCAGGGCCACTTCAAATAGAAGCCGGGCTCCGTGCGCACCTGCACCGGACGGCCGAACCTAGTGACGATGGCGCTGTACTGTTCCTGCACCGTGTAGGAAGAACCGTAGGCCGCCAAGAGCCCAACCACCGTGAGCGCAAACGCCAGTCGCCACAAGATGACGCCTCGCGACTGGCGCTCGGTGGAAGGTTGGTGGACATGCGAATGTGCCATATTATTTCTCCCCCTGACCTTTCGTCGTTGCGTCACTCGGGGTACGGAAATCGAAAAAGAACTCGCCAGGCTGGATGGTGAACGATTTGTCCATCAGGATCACGGGCCGATTTCCGAGCGTTTCCTGCACGACATCGCCTCGCAGCCGAAGCTCAAAGGCTTCTGGGGCGACCGAGTACGCTTGGCCCACGGCCGTGAACTCGGCCGATTCCTCGATGGCCTTGCCCACGCGGCGCGCCGCGTCGACCTTGGCTTCCGAGATGGTCTTCGCGCCCTCGGCCGCGGAATCCTCCATGAGCACTAGGCGATCGCCCGACGCCTCCGTGACATATCGGTTCGCGTCGATGCGAGCGCTGATGACCCCCAGATAATCGGGCGCGGCCTCGATGGGCGGATGCAAACTGAACAGGGCGACGTCAACCACCTCGATTCCTAGTCGCTCCTTCTCGGCGTATCGCTGCATGAGCCGCTCGATGTCCGCGGCGAACTCGGCCCGGTTCGTGGCCAACACCTCGACAACCGTTGAATTGCGAGTCTTCTCCATCAAGGCGCGGTAGCCAAAGCCCTCCAGCGCCTCGTCGGGATTTTGAAACCGGAACGCGTAGTCGAGGAACCCGGCGTCGTCCTCGCGAATCTTGTAGTACACCACCGCGTTGACAACGACCGCTTCGGCGCCGTCGCCCAGTACAAGCGCAAACTCCTCCTCGGCGTGCCGGTTCGTCCACAGGTAGGCCGTCGGCCGGTCCAACTCGACGAAGCCGATCGATTGCTCCCGGACCCGTTTTACCTCAAAACGCAACACGCGGCCCAGGGGCCAAGGCAGTTTCAAGTGCAAGCCGGGCGTGAGCGGCTGCTTCTGCAAGTGGCCAAGATTTTCGCGAATGCCTAATTCGCTCGGGGCCACCATCGAAAGACAGCTCAAGCTCCAGAACAGCAGGAGCGCCATGATGGCCATGGGCACAACGGCCCAGCGCACAAAGCCAATGGCCCACGACGATCGGAAACTGATGCCCCAGTGCGACTCGATCGTCTCGAACAGGCTCGAAATCGGGTTGCCTCGCACGAAGACCAGTTCCCGCGGAAAGCTGGCAAGCGGCGGCAGGAACGGGCTGCCCTCCACGCGGCGAGCCAGCCACATCCACAACAACCGGACTAACTGCTCTACGGCGACGGCCAAAAGCCAAGCCAGCACAACGCGAGCAATCCACGACTCCATGTCCGGCCACACTAGGCGGGAGAACAGACTCACGGACGCCAGAATGCTCGTCCACTGACTCTCCCGCATCGTCAGCGCCAGGGAGTTCGACTCCGGTAGTTCCGACTGGGAGAGGGAACCAAACGACCGGGCCAGAACGAGCCACAGGCATGAGACGGCCAGACATAAGATACCCAACGCCGTTGCCTGGGCCTCCGACATCGGCTGGGTGTCGGTGGCCCGGGCGAACAGCGCTAAGCCGATCAGCAGCGCGGTCAACGCGGCCGGCAGGACGGCGACGAATAGATAATGCAATCGCCGCCCGTGCTCCACGTCGGCCAGCACGGCGTGGTAGGTTTGCTCCAGGTCGCGGTCATCCGCACCTAGCCATTGGCGTCGGGTGGCCTCGGCCTGCTCTTCCTCACCCGACTCGATAATCGCCCCGGCCTCCGCCTTTCCTCGGCGAAGCCGATTGGCGTTAAAGGCGATCCACATTCCAACAGCCGCCAGAAGGGCCTGAAGCGATAGGGCCTGAAGTCCAAAGGCCCCGGTGCTCAGGTAATACCCCCCAGCTAGAACCCATGTTCCCGTCAGCAGCAGCGCAGCCACCAACAGCAGACCTCGATGGCGGCCGGAGGAAGTCAACTGCTTATCGGCCGATGGTTCGGTCGCTGGAGACGAGTCGGGCTGCTGGGTCATTGGATGCGGATGTGGAAAAACTCGAAGGGCAAGGGGACGGGAGCCCTCAAACCTCAAATCGGCGAAAACCGCCCCAATTTTTACGTTGTCAAGCTGGGAAAGGTTCACGTAGTTTTCCAAGTATAACACGTCGAACCCACCAGCGCATCCGCGCCGTGCGATGAACTTCCAACTTGTCACCTTCGGGTGGGTATGATCACCCAGCCCTTATGAGTGGACCGAAAGGAAGAAGCAACGACTGTGGCGCCCCGAAAAGAAGCACCCCTCCAGAAAGAGAGAGTGACGGCCGGTTGAACTTTCCGGATTCGAGCGTGAACCAGCGCCGGATGCGGTCCGTAGTGAAGGTAGGAAAGGGACATCGAACTAAGTCCCATGGACGAAGGAGAAGCGGTCATGTCGCAGTATAACCCCGAAAGCGAGTCGACACTGGCCGTAGCCCGGCACGACTGGGCTCCCCCAATCCGCGTGAAAGCGGTGGCCTTCCTGGAGTTCAGCCGCCGTGTTGACGAAGGCCTAGCGGACTTGGTTCGTCGATGGATACGTTGTCCAGCCCCTTGCTCGCGGCGAGTTAGTCGTCGAAAGGTCTTCTGACCGGCGGCTCCGGATCTGCCCAGGTAGCGGGATGTTTCAACAGCCCACCCCGCCATCCCGTACCGGGCAGGTTCGGCCCGCGAGCGAGTGTAGTCTTGCTAGATTTCCCGTATTCGCAGCGGGCGGAATCGGGCTAGGGTGAGGTATTGGGCGATAAGAGCCTGGGGATTTTTCAAAGGCTTGAGCGCGTGGTCGCGCGGAGCCGCGGACACTTGGTCATAGACGGCCAGCAGTCGTTGTCCGCTCGGCTGGAGCGAATACGTGGCGCGGATCGTCGCCGCGTTGGTCGCAATCTGCTCTGCCGCGCCTTCTCGCGTCGCGCCCAGCGCGCCTGCAAGCCAACGATTCCTATCGAGTAGTTCCACGGCGCGGGCAGGATCGTCGCATACCGTGCGAATCACCTGCTCTTGCAGTTCGACGTCAAGGTCGGCGAAATCGACTTCGCCGGTGACGATCTTCGAGTCGATTTGCTCGGCCAGATCGTCCGGCGCATGCAGGCCGAAACCGCCGACCGTCCACCGGTAGGCGGCCGCGAACCGATCGCGGAACGCCTCTCGTCCGATCCAATCGACGGGTATGTCAAAACGCGGGCTCAGCCCATTGAGCCGAATGCCCGCGGCAAGGAAGTCGGCATTGATTTCCGGCAAGTCGCGGCCGACCAGTGGACAGCCGGCCATCCATGCTTCCAGGGTAGCCATGCCGAACCCCTCAGCCACGCTGGTGGTGACGATGGCGTCGGCCGCGGCTAGGTTCTCGTGGAAGGTCAGCCCGCCGGGCCCGCCCACCTCAAACCGGCACCGCAGATGGAGTTCTTCGGCCAGTCGCTTCCATCGTTCGTAATGGGACGCCTCGGCCGGGTTCAATGGCGCAAGGCTGAGGCCGAAGACCACTTCGGAAGGGGCCACGGCGGCCATCAGCAGTACCTCGCCCACATTCTTGCGCCGGATGCATCGCACCGGATAAAGCACGAACCGGGCATTGATGGGAACCTGCAATCGCTCGGCCAGCTTGGCGCGAACCTCGGCCCGAGGCGGCAAATCGTTGGAATCCGGCACGGGGTTGGGCAGTAGGTGCAGTCGATCGGCGGGCACGCCGCACTGACCGAGGATGGCGAGGTCGCGGCCGTTGAGCACGGCGTAGTGGATGTGCGGCGCTTGCGGGTAGAGGGTCCCCTCGGCAGCCAAGCGGCGCACAAGGGCGTAATTTTCGGGGCGGAAATCCTCGGCGAAGTCGTGTGGCTCGAGCAACATGGCATACCCGTCCTCGGCCAGGATGGGCAACACCTCCGGCAAGGCCGCGTTCTTGCCCAGTGAATGGTTATGCGCGTGGATGATGGTATTGGCAGGCGCAAAGTCCAGCTCGCCGAGCGTAATCATAACCGCCATGAGCAGTTCAGCCGGACCGCCGCGATTAGCCGTCTCGGGGAGGTGGTCGTACTCCATCTCGGGTATTTCGTGCAGCGTAAGTCGGATGGACCGAAGTCGCGCGGCGAGTCCTTCATCCCAGCCTTCCCGACGCCCACCGTACAGAATGGCAACCTGCCAGGGCGATTCGTCGGACAGAACCGTATCGAGCGCGGCAAGCTGGTTCTCGATCACACGGGTAACTCCGCCGCGATTGAGATGGTAATGGATGATGACAAGGTTCATTGCGCCGGTTGCTCGGGGTGGAACTTCCGCCAGTAGGCATCGACCTCGATGATCGGCCGTCGCTCGATTTCCTCGATGTTGAATTCAGTTTGCCGGTAGCGGCCGTCGCTCACTTCAAACTGGCGCATGAGGCTAGGAAGCATGTCGTGGAACTCGACCACGCCGCGCCGCTGGAGCCGGGCCGTGAACGTGCGCAGTACGCCGAAGGCCATGCGCCCCAGGGCGATTGTCTCCTGGTTGCGGTGGATGCGGCGGTCGAGGTCGGTTTGCGCGAATCCATACAGCCCGAGCCGCTCATAGATGTCAATAAGCATACCCGTTTCCACCCCATAGCCGACGGGAAAGGGAATCTGTTCGAGAATCGATCGGCGGCCCGCATACTCGCCTGAAAGCGGCTGGAGGATGGCGGTCAACTCGGGATAGAACAGGCTGAATAGCGGGCGGATCAGGATTTCGGTCACGCGTCCTCCGCCGGTTGGCCGGAGCCCGCCAGAAAAGGCCAGCGGTCGATCGTAGAACGCCTTGACGTAATGGACGTTCGGGTCGTGGATCAGCGGCCCGACCAGGCCGTAGACGAACCGTGGGTGGATGTTGCGGATGTCCGCGTCCACAAAGACGATAATATCGCCTTTCAACAGGAACAGGGCCTTCCACAGGTTCTCGCCCTTGCCTTGCTGTTGGCCTTCCTCGTGGAGGTGTTCCGAGGCAAAGTACACGTCCGCGCCGAAGCTGGCGGCGATTTCACACGTGCGATCCGTGCTGCCCGAGTCGACCACGGCAATCTCGTCGATGAGCGGGTAGCGGTCGGCCAGTTCGGCCTTGAGGATCACGATTTCCTGGCCGATGGTCTTCTCTTCGTTGAGCGCCGGCAGGCACAACGAAATGGTCAGGCCCTGGCGCTCTTTCTCCTCGACCAGGCGCTTGATATCCCAGAACTGGGAATGGTGGAAGGTGCGTTCGGCAAGCCACTGTTCATTGTTCATCTCATTCTTCATCACACGTCCCCCGGTCGATGGCCAGGATTGCGCCCACCAGTTGAGCCACGCCGGTCAGGATGGGCTCGATCAGCACGTAGTCGATCCCTTTCGTGCGGCTTCGTTCACCCCGTGAGATGCCGAGTGTGACGGCGGGGATGCCCCGAGCGATGAACTCGCTCAGTTCGGATGGGCTGTGGCCTTGGTCGGGTTCGATGCCCAGCGACTGCATCACGCTCAAGATGTTTCGCACCAAGGGATGGGCAAACGCGATCCCGCCTGCTCGAGTACGGAAGAACAGGTCTTCGTGGACGTTCACCGCGTGCCGGGCGGACATTTCCGCCACGATATCACGAATGCGCTGGTGGATTTCGTCGATCATCTCGTCGCTATGGCTGACGATTTCCAGGCCCAGCTCGGCCTGGTCGGGTTCCACGTCATAAGCCACCCCGGCGCGCAGCCGGCCAAGGCGAATGACCGTATACGGCCGGCTTGGCGTTGCGATGCCGAGAATTCGGTTGATAATGTGGTTGATCACCACCAGCGCGCTCTCAGATCCGTAACTTCGCGAGGACTCCGGACGCACGTCGCACGTGATGTCGCCGCGTGCCGTGCCGATCGAAAAGTAGTTCAACCGCCCAAGCTGCAACCCTTCAAGACATATCCCCACGTCCACCCGGCTGTTGAGGTGCTCCAGGAAGAAGCGGATACCTGCATGATTGCCGCGCTCGAGCGAGTTGGTCGAGCCGAGCAAGATCAGGTTCGACTGCAACTCGATCCCCAGGTGGTTGAGTACGAACGGCATCATGGAAACGATAGCCGCCCCCAGCGCGTTGTCGCCCGTGCCGGCGCCAAGTACTCGGTCCGATTCAACCGTGACATTGTGGTCGAACGTGGCCGGGTAGATGGTATCGAGGTGGGAGGAGAGTAGGATGGTGCGTTTGCCATCGCGCCCGTGCCAACGGCCGACGGCGTTGCCCACCTCGTCGGTCGCCGCGTCGGCCAGGCCTGCCTCCGTGAACCGGTCCAGCAGGAAGCGGACCCGCGCCTCCTCGTTGCCCGAAGGCGCTGGAATCTGCGCGATCATGACCAGGTTGGCCAGCAACCGCTCGCGCATGGGCTTCAACGCCTCGGGGAGGCTGCTCAGCTCGTCGGCATTTTTGGGCGGTGTCGGCATGATCGTGTTGTCGCTCAGAGGTAAACGATGGAAATACCCTCCGCGGTCATCCTCGCGGTCCGGCATCGCGAATGTTGCGGCTCGCGGCCGTTTCGTACTTCGCAAAGTTTTTCCGAAACAGCTCGCACAGCTTCTTCGCCGTACGGTTGTAGGCTTCCTGGTCCGACCATGTATTCTTCGGCACGAGCGCGTCCGACGGTACGTTGGGACATGCCGTGGGTATCTCGATGCCGAAGTTCGGATCGATGGTTGCCGGGCAGTCGTCCAGTTCGCCGGCGTGGATGGCGTCGACAATCGCGCGGGTGTACTGGATGGACATGCGCTGGCCGGTGCCGTACGGACCGCCCGACCAGCCCGTATTGACCAGCCACGCGCGTGAACCGTGCTTACGCATACGATCCGCCAGCATCTCCGCATACTTGGTCGGGGGCCACACGAGAAATGCCTCGCCGAAGCAGGCCGAAAAGTTGGGCGTCGGCTCGACAATGCCCACTTCCGTGCCGGCTACTTTCGCCGTGTAACCGCTGGTGAAGTGGTACATGGCCTGCGCGGTCGTCAGCCGGCTTACCGGCGGCAGTACGCCGAAGGCGTCGCACGTGAGGAAGATGATATTCTTCGGATGCCCGCCTACCGATGGAACCTTCGCGTGCGGGATGAACTCGATGGGATACGCGGCGCGAGTATTCTCCGTGAGCGAGTCGTCGAGGTAGTCGATTTGCCGGGTATGGTCGTCGTAAACGGCGTTCTCCAGGATGGTGCCGAAGTGGATGGCGTGGTAGATTTCCGGCTCGTGATCGGCCGAAAGGTGGATGCTCTTGGCGTAGCAGCCGCCTTCGATATTGAAGATGCCGTCGTCGGTCCAGCAGTGTTCGTCGTCGCCGATGAGGGTGCGGTACCGCTCGGTCGATAGGGTAGTCTTGCCCGTTCCGGAAAGACCGAAGAACAGCGACACGTCGCCCCGCGCGCCCTCGTTGGCGGAGCAGTGCATCGACAGCACGTCTTGGCGAGGCATTAGGTAGTTCATGATGGTGAACACGCCCTTCTTCATCTCGCCGGCGTATTGCGTGCCCAGGATGACGAACT
>CAZASB010000063.1:10497-18236 GCA_964487655.1 uncultured Planctomycetaceae bacterium | reverse complement strand
TGAGCAATGTCTCCTAATGGTGGTGAATCAACTCCACCATTAGAAACGAAAACACCTCCTGGCGCAACTCTACCTAACTTGCCATGCTTACGCAGAGTGCGCGCTTGCCGCGGCCGATCCCCGGGCCATCCCACCGGTGATTCTGCTGGGGTATTGCCACGTGGTCGGCTACCGCTTCCAATCCGGGCGGTTCCAAGAAGGCTGCCTCTTGGGCGAGCCCACAACCGCGTTCTGCGACCGTCGGCGGCGAATTGCCGATCCGACGCCCGTCGAAGGCGCGACATGGCAGCGTTTTGATTTCGTTTTCAAATCGCCGGCAGGTGTGGCCCGCTGCGTGAAACGCATGGAGCCCGCAGGCGTTCCGCTGAGGCGACTGTGGGCCGGAAGCCGGCCCAAGGGCCTCCGACGGGAAGATCGCGTCAGATGGCCTCACGACGCGGCTGGCGCCCTGCTTCGCGGCATCCAGTGGATCTTGCTCGCGACGGGATAATGCGCGTGGTGGCCACACTGGCCGGTTGCACGGCCAGTCGTGCCTGTTTCCCAGAACTCAGCCTCGCGGCGGGCGAGGCCTCGGGGAGGTCCAAGCCCAAGTCACGATTCCGTCTGAGACGGCTGCCTCGATTCGCACGCGTTCTGGTCGCTGCCATTGTTCCCGCCGGGCTTCCCTGTTCTCGGCGCCCATCCACCAAAAACCCAGACGTAGGCCGCATTGGCCGCGAAACCGCCAACCACGCAGGCTATCAGCAGGGGAACGAGCCCGAATTCGCACACGGGCGGCTGCAGTTCGATGACAGTCATTACAAACCCGGCAATGCCGGCAAGAGTGAGAACGACAATTCTCGTGGACATCGTGGCCCTCCATGGCATGGATGTGGGAAACAACTACTCATGTCAACATGACAGATCGACAGTGCCCGAACAAGAGGAATCGGCGCGCCTGGCAGACGTGGGGATGGAGGCGGTCCTGCGTCGGGTGGCAAGACTCCACGGGAACGGGCAGTAATCCACAAACTAGCCCCGTTCGCGGGCTGCACCAGATAGGGTTCTCGGCCGGAGGAGCCCAGGTTCGGCCTTAGATGGCCTTCAGTTTCAAAAGAATCCAAAGGAGCCACGGCCACCGCCACGGCCTCTGACGGGCCTGCGGGTCGCTTCCGTGGCACGCTCCGCAGCAAAATAACGGACCACATAACGGACCAAGCCGATCCGGTCCATAACGGACCAGATCGGCTTGTCGTAAGTTCTTTTGCAGTAAGGCTTTACAAGTCGGGGCGACACGATTTGAACGTGCGACCTCTGCGTCCCGAACGCAGCGCTCTAGCCAAGCTGAGCTACGCCCCGTGGCACGAAACCATTGATTATAGCCAGGCCGGACCGTGAATCAAGGGCGTGCGGCGAGATTTTCCCGCCCGGTCGTTTCTCGCGAGAAAGCGGCCTTCCAAAACAAAAACCCTGACTCGCCACGCGGCTGGGCCTGCCGGCGGGGGGCGGTTTGGCTGCCTTTCCGACGGCAAGCACGCGCCGGTCAAACCGGTTGGACAATCGTGATGGGACCGGGTATGGTGGTAGGGAACCTGCTGTGTGGCCCGTGTCTCCCTCCGCTGCAAAGGATACTGACCGATGTGTCTACCTGCCCGCCTTATGGGTCTGCTGCTCTCCGCGTGCGCGGTGTTTCCGTGTGGATCAGTTGTGGCCGCCGGTCACCATACCGTGTTGGTTGAAGCGGAATCGTTCGACGAGCGCGGCGGCTGGGTGATTGACCAGCAGAGCATGGACCAGATGGGCTCGCCCTACCTGCTGGCGCATGGGCTGGGCGTGCCGGTGGTCGATGCGACGAGCACCGTCGAGATACCTGCGGCGGCGGAGTATCGCGTACTGGTTCGCACGCGTGATTGGGTGGCCAACTGGGACGCGGAGGGGAGCCCGGGTAAGTTCCAGCTCGCGATTGGCGGGAAGACGCTGCCGGCGGTCTTCGGCACGGAAGGGGCCGAGTGGCACTGGCAGGCAGGCGGGACGGTGCGGCTCGACGCCGGGCGCGTAACGCTCGCGCTTAAGGATCTGACCGGACTGGCCGGCCGGTGCGACGCAATCCTACTGACCACCGATCTCGATCTGATTCCACTGGAGATGGTCTCCGGTGGTTGCCAGCCGTGCGTGGACGAGATGCGCGCGTGGCGCGGCGAATTACTTGGCCATCCGGCAACGCCGCCGGACGCAGGCGAGTTCGACCTGGTCGTTGTGGGTGGCGGGATGGCAGGCGTATGCATGGCCATTTCGGCGGCTCGGCTTGGAGTGAACGTGGCACTCGTCCAGAATCGGCCCGTGCTGGGCGGCAACAACAGTTCCGAGGTTCGCGTTGGGCTTTCGGGGCGCATCCATCAGGAACCGTATCCGAGGCTGGGCGACCTGGTCGACGAGATTGGCCCGGTCGGGCATCACAACTATCACGACGCCAAGCGAGCCCCCGACCTGCCGCGCAGTCGCGAGGTGTTCGCCATTATCGAGAAGCATCCCGAGAAACTGGAGCACAACGCCGGGCCTGCCTCGAACTATGAGGACGCGAGAAAGCTCGAAGCCGTGAAGGCGGAAAAGAATCTTTCGCTGTTTTTGAACATGCACGCGGTGAAGGTGGAGAAGCAAGGGAGCCGTATCACGGCGGTGGTCGCGCGGCATATTGAAACGGGCGCCGAGCTGCGGTTTCCCGCCGCGCTGTTCGCTGATTGCACGGGCGACGGCACGCTCGGGTTCCTCGCCGGCGCCGACTACCGCGTGGGTCGCGAGCCGCGATGGGAGACAGGTGAGTTGCTGGCTCCGGTGGAGGCCGACCGGCTGGTGATGGGCACGTCGGTCCAGTGGTATGCGGAGAAAGAGGATGAGCCGGTTCCGTTCCCCAAATGTCCGTGGGCCCTGCAATTCACCGAGGAAACGTGCCACCCGACAGCCAAAGGCGACTGGGATTGGGAGGCCGGGATGAACATGGACCAGGTGGCCGAGATCGAAGCGATTCGCGACCATGCCTTTCGCGCCGCCTACGGCAACTGGGCGTTCTTGAAGAACCACGGCACGGCCAAACAGGAGTTCGCCAATCATCGGCTTGCCTGGATGGCCTACATCGGCGGCAAGCGGGAATCGCGGCGACTGCTGGGCGACGTGATCCTGGCGGAGCAGGACCTGGTGGAACGTCGCGAGTATCCAGATGCATGCGTCACCACCACGTGGCCCATCGACCTTCACTATCCGCACCCGAAGAACTCGGAGCAGTTCCCCGGCCGCGAGTTCCGTTCCGTGGCGCACTCGAAGCGGGTCGAACCGTACCCGATTCCGTTCCGCTGCCTCTATTCGCGGAACGTGGAGAACCTTTTGATGGCCGGACGGCAGATCAGCGTGACACACGTGGCGCTGGGCACGATCCGGGTAATGCGCACGACGGGCATGATGGGCGAGGTGTTGGGCATGGCGGCTTCGCTGTGCAAGCAGTATAAAACGCTTCCTCGCGGCATTTACCAGAATCACTTGAAGGAACTCCAGTCGCTCATGCGCCGCGGCGTGGGCAAGGCGACCCTGGAGGAATGACGCAACGAAGCCTTAGGCATCCTTCGAGGCTTTCGGGAGAGGGGCCCGTGGCTACATTCCGTTGCCCCTCCGAGGCAAAACTGTGCCTGATTTGTGTAGAACAACGAGGGCTCCGTGGCTGGGTGGGGTGAGCCTGGAGGCGAAGCTGCAAGCAGCCTAACCTGCACAAGATTCCCCCTCTGCATTCGTCAGAAAATCTGGCTGCACACCCAATGACGGCCGCAGTTGACCTCGCCGAGCATGCGCGGTACGGTAACGCAGGTGGGTGGACTCACCCGATAGTCCAGTTACACGACACCAGAGGAGAATGATATGCCCAAATTGCCGGAAGACGTCTGCAAGGCGTGGGATAACCGAAAGGGCCCCATCGTATTCACCACGGTCGATGAGAACGGCGTGCCAAACGCCATCTACGCTACCTGCGTGAGTCGGTTCGACGACGAGACCATCGTGATTGCCGATAATTACTTCGACAAGACACGCGGCAATATCCTGGTCGGGAGCCGAGGTTCCGTCCTCTTCATCACCGACGACGACAAGGCGTTCCAACTCAAGGGGACCATTGCCTACCATAAGGACGGGGCCATCTTCGACGACATGAAGCAATGGAACCCGGCAAAGCATCCCGGTCACGCTGTCGCCGCCCTGAAAGTGGAAGAGGTCTACTCCGGCGCGACAAAACTCACCTAAGTTTGCGGCATGACGGACTAAAGTCCATCCTATAGCCCTGTAGTGGGGCTCGTTGCGGTCGGCTTACCCATTCAAACGCCACGGCCTTCGTGGCCGTGCTTGGCAATCCAGTCCCTGGCATAGTCCACGGCGGCCAGTCCCTTGTTGCACAGCGGCGTGCAGTGGAAGATCAGGCCATCAATCTGCCCTTCCTTGTAGAGCATGTAGGCATAATCGAGCTGCCGGACCATGAACTCGGCGCTTAGTTCCTTCTTGCCGCCGAAGTCCCACATGTAGATGCCCAGCAGGGTCGGCTTGTCGGGAACCAGAGACCGATACTTTTTGAAGTTCGCGTCGATCTTCTGAATGTCGCTGCCATCCCATATCCAAAGTGAAACCGTGTCCACATGCTTCATCACCGGTTTGATGGCCGGACACAACAGCGAAGTGTACAAGACGACCGCCAAGTCGAGACGGCGACTGTGGGCCACGGTCTGCTCATGAAGCTCTCGCATCTCCTCGATGGAAAGGGCGGCGGGGGCAGGCACGATCTCGGACTCACGGTCGAACTTCGGGTTGTCGCCGAAGCGGAAGAAGTCGTCGAGATAGTAACCGGTGAGGTTCGGCATCGTTTTCCGCAAGCCAAACACATAATCCTTCAAGGCGCGATACGACTGGTTGGAGCCGCCCGACAGGTTCCAGGCAATCCGTTTGACATCCTTGAACTGCTGGCGGTATTCTTCGTTTGGAGTTCCGCTGCGAATGACGCACACATTGGGAATACCCATCGACTTGATGCCTTCCGCCATGCTTATCGGCGGGCTCAGCGGGATGTTGTATGGTCCGTTGGGGCCATCGTAGACCCCCGAGTCGTGCCCCCACATCCAAAGGCGGTCCCGCAAGTTATTTTCGTATGCAGGAACATTCGTTGCGGCGGCGCGAGCGAACGAATTGGCAGTTGACAAGCCGCCCAATGCGGCCAGGGCCGATGTTTTCTTGAGGAACTCACGGCGATCCATGGATGTCTCCCTTCGTGATCAAGTACAATGTCGCACCTGCCAGTGTATTCCCCATTCTTGCCGTGTCAACATGGCGCGATCCGCGCCGCAGGTAGTGGAGATTCTTCGCTGTGTTCGGTAGTGACGGCGTGGTGGGCCCCAGTCCCCCGTTCCGCGATTTTCGCGCATCGCGAGAGGGGTTTTAGAGTGAACTTTGGTATTTGGAATTATGTGGGTGGCTGCCGCGTCTATAATAGAGTTAAGGAGGAGGCGAGTATGTCGAGTACTATGGTACCCCCCTTGGCTCCGGCTCCCGGTGTGCCCTTGGCCCCCCCGAGCCAGGCTGAGGCGGTCATTGAGCAGCGATTGCGCCAGGCGCGGCGACAGGTGAAAGGTGTCGACGTGGCGACCGCCCTGTTGTGGCTGGCCGTTGGAACCTTGCTCTTCCTGCTGCTGTTTGCGGTGCTCGACCACTGGCTTGTCACCGGCGGGCTGGGCGTTCTGGGCCGGACACTGGCGGCGATCGCGTTCTTTGCCGGCGCGGGTGTTTACGTAACACGCGAGATTCTGCCAGCCTGCCTCTTTCGCATTCATCCGCTCTTTGCTGCCCAGGCACTGGAGCGGGGCCGGCCCGGGGTAAAGAACAGCCTGATCAACTTCCTCCTGCTCAGGGAGCATCGGCAGGAGATGCGGCCGGTGGTATACGATGCGGTTCAGCGACGGGCCGCCGCCGATCTAGCCGGAATCGAAGTCGAGGCGGCCGTCAATCGAGCGCACGTGTTTCGGCTCGGCTACGTGCTTGTCGGCGTGCTTGCCGCGTGTTGTCTGTACTTCGTGCTTTCGCCTAAGAGTCCGCTCACTTCGGCCGCGCGACTACTCTGGCCGTTCGGCCGGATTCCCGCTCCCACGCGCGTCACGATCGACGAAATCGCGCCTGGCAACGCCGTGGTCTATCTCGGCGATGCCATGACGGTGACCGGCGTGGTGCGCGGCCTTCGCGACGGCGAGCCGATAACGCTGTTGTTCAGCACGACCGACGGCCAGTTGGTCAACCAGGCGATCCCCATGACGCTGCCGACCGGCGAATACCGGTATCGAGCCGATTTGCCGCCGGGCGGGCGTGGGTTTCAGCAGAATGCAACGTACATCCTGGCGGCGGGCGATTTTCGCAGCGAGCCGTTCCGCGTTGATGTGCAGACGGCGCCGGCTATCGTGGTGAACCGCGTTGCGCTGGAGTATCCTGCCTATACGGGCCTCGCGCCGCGCATGCTCCGACGACAGGGCGACCTTCGAGCCCTCGAGGGTACTCGGGCCACGATCCATGCCGAGGCCAATCAGCCGATCCGGCGGGCTGAAATCGACTTGGGTAGCGATGGGAAGCACGCCGTCGGCATGAAGGTGGACGACCGGAAGGCCTCCGGCGCCTTCACGCTCCGGCTAGACCCAAACGATCCGGCGCGACCTCAACACGATAGCTACCAGTTACGACTGGTCGATACGGCCGGACGGGTCAACCCGCGGCCTATTCGCCATCGGATTGAGGTCATCCGCGATCTGCCGCCCGAAATTACTCTGATAGCGCCGCGAGAACAGCAATCGCGAGTGCCGGCCGATGGGGAGTTGACCGTGCGTGTGCAGGCTGAAGATCCCGACTTCGGGCTGAAACGCGTGAGCGTTCGCGCCATTTCGAGCGGTCGCGAGTTGGGAACACCGATCTTGCTGACTCATTCGGCGGGGGAGGCGGGGTTCCGCGGACCGTTCATCGGAGAATATGAGTTCCGGCCAGCAGAGTTCTCGCTCCAGCCCGGCGATCGCGTTCTCTACTGGGCCGAAGCGGAGGACGTCCGGCAGCCAAACCCGGGCCGCGGCGAGACCGACCGCCGCTGGATCGAGATTGTCGCCCCGACCGGTCAACCGGCCCCCGAACGTCGACAGCCCACGCCGGCCGATCCCAACCAGGGCCCACCGAAACCGGACCAGACTGCCCAACAGCAGCAGAAGCCACCGTTCGATAAGCCGCCGCAACAAGAGGAACAACCGGCCCAACCGCAACCGGGCCAAGAGCCGAACGAACAGCCTGAAACGGATGCAGCACAGCCCCTCCCACAGCCGGGCGAGCAGCCGAGGGACGAGGACAAAGAAGGCGAGACCGACGGGCAGGCCGGCCAGGGTGAAGGCTCGCCCGGAGGCAAATCGGATGCCAACAAGATGGAGCCTGGTCAGCCGGAGGCGGGCGAGCGGGGCGAGTCCGATTCCGCGGAAGAGAATGCGCCAGTCAATCCCGACACCAACCCGGGCGATGCCATCGAGAAGATTCTCGAACACCGCCGCGAGCAGCAGGGCGATCAGCCCGAGCCCTCCAAGTCGCAACCGACCGGTGAGGAATCGGGCGAGAAGTCAGGCGAGCAGTCGCCCGGTGATCAGGCCCAGAAACAGCCCGGCCAGCAGCCGAAACCGCAGGATCAACTCGGCGAGAAGCCGGGCGAGAAGCCGGGCGAGAAG
>CAZASB010000063.1:0-10397 GCA_964487655.1 uncultured Planctomycetaceae bacterium | reverse complement strand
GGCGAGAAGCCGGGCGAGAAGCCGGGCGAGAAGGCAACCGGTGAGCCAGGTGAGAAGCAGCCTGGTCAGCAGCCGAAGCCGCAAGATCAACCCGGTGCCGAGCCGGCGGGGCAGCAGCCTGATGGCGATCAGGCCCAGAAACAGCCCGACCAATCCGGCGGCGCGAAATCGAGTGACGGCGATCAGCCGGGCGATCAGGCCCAACCGGGCGAGAAGCCTGGCGATACGTCGAAGCCGGGTACGGGCGATCAGCCGGCCGGGCAGCCGAAACCGGCGCCCGGCCAGGAGGGCGGCGAGCAGGAGGCCGCGCCGGGTCCGAAGCCGGCCGGGGCCGAGTCATCGCCTGACAAGCCGCAAGGCGGCCCGACCGACAACTCCAGTGACCAGCCGCCAGGACAGATGCAGCCCAGCATGGACACCGGCGATGCCGCCCAGCGCCAGCCGGGAACGACCGATCCGGCCCGAGAAAAGCCGTCCGGCCAGCAGCCTACCGACGGCGATGCCGCGGGCAGTGCGGAACGTTCCGGCGGCGAGGCCGATCCGTCAACGCAATCCGACCAGCGCGAACTCGGCGCGAAGCCCCAAGATGGCGGCGTCCAGCCGGAAGATTCCATGCAACAGCAGTCGCCCGGCGGCGGGCAGCAGTCGCAACAACCCAGCGGCAGCCCCAGCCCGCAGGAAGATAATGCCAGCCGTCCCAAGCCCCCGGGACAGGCGGGCGGGGAATCTGGGCAGCGACAAGAGCAGTCACCCAGCATCAGCCCGAAACAGTCCGATGCGCAAGGCGATACGGCCGGCGATCGCTCGGGCGGCGGCGAGGAGGGGGGCGGGCAGCGTGCCAACCAGCCCGGCGTGGGCTCCCCCGGTTCGCAAACCGACGCCGAGTCGGGGGCAGGCGTTTCACAACAGCCAGGTGACGGCGAACCGGGTACGCGTCCCGGCGACCGGATAGAAGCCGACAAGCCGACCGGCAGTTCGGCCCCGCAACCCGGCGGCGCCGGCCAGGGGCGTGGCAAACCGGGCGAAAAGCAACCAAGCGGCGGGCCTGAAAAGCCGTCCGACGGCTCCTCGCCGCCGGGGCAGTCCATCGACAAGCCGCAAGACGGCGGGCAGGCAGGCGAGCGACTTTCCGAGGGTCCGGGCGCCCGTGGCTCCGGCAGTCCAACCCAGGGCGGCGACCCTGACTCGCACGCGGCCGCCGACAAGGATCGCCCCGCTGGCGAACCGGGCGCGGAGGCCGCGAACCTCGAGTTCGCCCGCAAGCAAACGCAGCTCGCCCTGGAATACCTCAAGGACCAGGTGGACAAGCCAGACTCCAACCTACTGGAGCAACTCGGCTGGTCGGAAGCCGAGGCGCGACGATTCATCGAGCAGTGGGAGCAGCTTCGCCGCCGTGCCGGCCGCGACGATGCCCAGGGCCGGCAGTCACGCCAGGATTTGGAGCAAGCGCTGCGAAGCCTCGGCCTGCGCCCGCGTGGCACCGAGTTGAAACGCGGCGCGACGGCCACCGAGCGCATCGACAGTGTTCGCGAGTCCGGCCGATTCCGCCCGCCCTCCGACTGGGCCGAGCAGTTCGAAGCCTACACCCGCGGCGTTGCCGAAGGCCAGTGATAGGTTTACATCACATACGCCAGCCAGCCCAGAAGCGCCAGCACGCCCGCGGCCAGCATGAAGAACACGAACAGGATGCGGGCGTTGAGCGGCTCGGGCAGGTCGGCGGGCGGTTCGTACTCGAACCCGTCAGGGAACGCGTGCCCGCACCACTCGCAACGCTTCAGGTAGTCGGGCACGAACGGTTCATCGCATGTGGTACACGTAAGCATGGTTGGCGCGTCCGGCTCCGGGGTATCATCGTCCAGGCCGTCCGCGTCGCCGCCGTGCGATGCGTCTTCGCCTGAGCTGCCCTCGGCGCAACCATCGCAACCGCTGCCGCATCCACAAGACATGGCTTCCTCAGCGGCCTCCGCGTCCGGTAGAACGGCGAACTCCGGATCCACTTCCGGGAAATCGTAGCCGGCCGTCTGGCAGATGGGACAGCATGCTATGCGGGGCGCACCGCACTCAGGGCACCGCGGCCACGTATCGCTCACGCGGCTCTCGGGAACGGGAATGTCGTTGGCATCGATTGCGTCGTGATCATCCTGCATGGGAAAGCTCTTTGCCGTGCCCAAATTACTTCTCAACCGCCCAGATGTTCCGGTACTGCACCTTGTTGCCGTGGCCTTGCAGGAACAGCCGCTCGGGGCCGGGGCCTTCGGGCCGGTAGCCAGGCGTGCCGCCGGGTAGTTCAAAATCGTCGTAGATGACCACGCCGTTGTGCAGCACCGTAATGCGGGCGTTGGTCGTCTTGCTGCCCTGCCCGTCGTACTTGGCCGGCGTGAAGTCGATGTCATAGGTTTGCCAGGCGAGCGGCGGAAAGCACATGTTCACGGCCGGGTTCTGCACGCCGTAGATGCCGCCGCACTCGTTGTTCTTGCCTTCGAGCCCGAATGAATCGAGCACTTGCACCTCGTACCGCCCGTCAACGTACACGCCACTGTTTGAGCGCGCCTGGCCTCGCGCTTGCGGCATCCAGGAGGTGCGAAACTCGAGGTGGAGCTTCAAGCCGTTGGGACCGATCGGTTCCTTGAGATTCGTGCCAGCATGGAGCGTGCTCAACTCCTCGGTGATGTGGCCGTGTTCCCACAGGTCGGCGTTGCCGCCATCGAACAACACCAGCGCGCCCTCGGGCGCCTTGGCGTCGAGGGTGGAGCTCTTGCGTTCGATCCGCGCCAGCCGGATTCGTTCGGCGCCGTCCGGATCGGTAATGACCATCTTGCCGTCCTGGATCGTGCCGGCCAAGGCGCGTCCGGTGAGCTTCGTCACCCCGTCTTGGGTTTGCCCTTTCATGGTGAACTTCGGGTCTTCGCACTGCCATCCGTCGCCGGGCAGACCGCCCTTGTACACCACGGCGTCAAAAGCACCGTTGTCCAGTGCAACCACTTGGGCGCCAACCCGATCCTTGGCACCATCCAAGAGGACGCCCTCGCCCAGGTACTCACCTTGAACGAGGAAATCGGGATTCTCCTTGGCCAATTCGGGGGCGATGATCTCCTGTCCGGTGCAGGCGGTCGAGCAGGCCAGCAAGACAATGGAAAACAGTTTGGTTGCGTGAAGCATGGTCGAAGGCTCCTTCGGGGGAATGGTGGGTGGCAGCTAATCGGCCGCCGAGTCCGATCGGTACATCACAATCGTACCCGGCCCCACGCTGCGCGCCAACGCGGGAGGATGGTGAAAGGGCCCGATTATTCCCACTCGGACGGGTGCTGCGATAATGACGGGCTTGCAGACCCCGCTTGTGTGGCTCGCTTGCCCGGTTGACGCGGCCCGAGGGGCGGTTACAATCGCGATTGCTTGACGCTGGCGGGCCGCTTGTCGGAGGCCCTCCCGGTTCTTGCGGGCTGTTGATCTATTGTTAACGCGTCTCTCCGAGACGCTGGATGTTGGGGGTTTCCGGTGGAAGCCCCCAAGATATTCCGCCTCGGAGATGCGGAACGACACTAAATCAACAGACCGCTTGCGGCACGATGCCGAGGAACTCCATGCGACCGCCCAGCCATGTTGTCGTACCTTACCGAGAAATCGAGACCGTCGCCCTTGTCCGAACCCTCCATGACCGAACGAGTCAAGAACATTGTCGTCCTGGGTTCAACCGGCAGCATAGGTCGCAGTACGATGGCGGTCATCGGGGCCTCCGAGGGCCGGCTTCGCCCGGTCGCCCTGTCGGCCCATTCGAGTGTTGCCCTGCTGGAGGCTCAGGCCCAACAATTTCGCCCGGATTGCATCGTTGTAACGGACCGCAAAGCCGCGCAACGGCACGACTGGTCGGCACTGCCGAAGAACGTTGAACTGCTGGTCGGACCGGAGGCGGTGGCCGAGGTTGTTGCCCGGGCCGAGGTCGATGTGGTCGTGTCGGCCATTGTGGGCAGTGCCGGCCTCGAGGGCACCTGGGCCGCGCTGGAGGCCGGTAAGACCGTGGCCCTGGCCAACAAGGAAAGCCTAGTGGTCGGCGGACCGCTGGTAACACGTCTTGCGGCCGAGCGAGGGGCGACGCTGTTGCCGGTCGACAGCGAGCACAGCGCCGTGTTCCAGGCCATGCAGGCAGGGCGGCGGGAGGAGGTTCGGAGGGTCGTGCTTACCGCCAGCGGGGGGCCGTTCCGCACCTACGCCCCCGAACGCCTTGCTCGCGTCACGGTCGAGGAGGCCCTGGCACACCCCACCTGGGAGATGGGCCCCAAGATCACGATCGACTCGGCCACCTTGATGAACAAGGCCCTGGAAATCATCGAAGCCCGATGGCTTTTCAACCTCGGGCCTGGCCAGATTGCCGTCGTGGTCCATCCTCAGTCGATCGTGCATTCGATGGTAGAATACATAGATGGTTCCGTAGTTGCCCAGCTTAGCCCACCCGACATGAAGCTGCCCATCCAGTACGCGCTCAACTGGCCGGACCGGTGCGAGGGGGTGGCGGCCAAGTTCGATTGGGGCCGGGCCATGACCCTGGAGTTCGAACCGCCGAATCTCGACCGCTTCCCCGCGCTGCGGCTTGGCCTGGAGGCCGCCGTGGCCGGCGGGACGACCGGGGCGGTGCTCAATGGCGCCAATGAAGCCGCCGTGGCCGCGTTCCTCAACGGCAAACTGCCGCTGTCCGGAATCGTACCGGTGTGCCAACGCGCCTTGGATACACACAACTTCGACCCGAATCCTACACTATCGCAACTCGTAAACCTGGACCGCTGGGCCAGGGAGGAGGTTTTCCGTTGGGTTTCTGCCTAATCGCTGCCATGAATCTTGGACTGGTTGTCGTCATATTGCAGGTGGCGATTGCCCTCGGGCTGGTCATCTTCGTACATGAACTGGGGCACTTCGCCGTGGCCAAATGGTGTGGCGTGAAGTGCGAGAAGTTCTATCTGGGCTTCGACTTTTTCGGGTGGAAACTCTTTTCACGCCGCTGGGGCGAAACGGAGTACGGCATCGGCATCTTTCCGTTGGGCGGCTACGTGAAGATGCTCGGCCAGGAGGACAACCCATCCCGGCTACGCGAGGAGATTGATCGGGCCAAGCAGCAGGAGGAAAAACGCGTCGAGAAGGTGGAAGGCAAGACGGAAGACGGTAAGGCAGCGAAAGGCAAGCCGACCGGCGCGAACGCCACCGCCGACAAGACCGCCAAGGCCGAACCGTTCGACGTGGCCGCCGCCGAGGACGCGCTGTACGATCCGCGCAGCTACCTGGCCAAGAGTGTGCCGCAACGCATGGCCATCATCTCGGCCGGCGTTATTATGAATCTGATCTTCGCCTTCTGCTGCGCCGTGCTGGCCTACGGCATCGGCGTGCGTCAGATCGAGTGCGGCGTGGGCAACCTCATAGCCGGTGAGTCAGCCTGGGAGGCTGGATTCCAGGTGGGCGACCATATCACGGCGGTCAACGGCCAGCCGGTCCGTGCCTTCCGCGAACTGCAGGAGGCCGTTGCGCTGGGCGACGCCCAAGAAGAGGCCGTCTTCACCGTCGAACGCCCCGGAGTCGCGGAGCCACTCGAACTCCGTAGCCGGCCCGATCTCGAGCGAGGCCGGCCGACGATCGGCATTACCAACCCACTCACCACGAGCTTGCTCTCGAGCGAATCGGGGCGAATGGCGGAACTGGAGGCCCCGAACGTGCCGGATAGCCCGGCTCGCGATGCCAAGCCGCCCTTCCAGTTTGGAGATCGCGTGGTGGCCATCGACGGGCAACCGATCGAAGACTATGCGCGGATCCACGAGTCCCTGGCCGCCCACTCCGATCAGGAGCTGACCTTCTCGGTCGAACGGCAGGAGTCCGACGAGAACGCCGCGGCCGTTACATTCAAGAGGATCGACATCCGCGTGGCACCGAATCCCGTCCGCACCCTCGGGCTTGTGATGACCATGGGCGACATCATGGCCGTGCGCCAAGGCTCGCCTGCCGCGGCGGCAGGAATTCGTCCCGGAGATCGCATCGTCGCCATCGACCAGCAGTCCCCCGGCGACCCCATCGAGCTGCCCGACCGCCTCCGCAAGCGCTCCGGCGAAACGGTCACCCTGACCCTACATCACAAGGACGAAGCGTCTCGCGACGTACAGGTGGTTCTCGGCCCGGTGCGTGGCGCGGCGGCATCGCCGGCAACAGACAGCCCGCTGGACGTGCCCTCGCTGGGGCTGGCCTACCAGGTCCAGGCACTCGTAGCCGAGGTGACGCTGAACAGCCCGGCCGCCAAGGCCGGACTGCGTGCCGGCGACACCATCGTCGAGGCCGTCATTACGGCGCCTAAGAATGTTACGTCCGAACAAGAGCGGATCAGTCAACCCACGATGACCGTAACGTTCGAAGAGAAGCAAGGCGAGTGGCCCGTGCTGTTCCGCTGGTTGCAGCGCTGGCTGCAAGGCGAGCAGAAGCCGCCTGCCCTGAAGCCGGCCTGGCCCGCCTTCTTCCACTTGCTGCAAGAGTCGCTGCCGGGGAGCAAGATAACGCTGACCACCGGCGACGACCGCACGGCAACGCTCGAGCCGGTCCTGGCCGACGACTGGCATTTAGCCAGTCGCGGGCTGATCTTCGAGCCGCCGTATTGCCACTACAAGGCGCGGAGCTTCGGCGAGGCACTGAGTTTGGGCGGTCGGGAAACGCTGGCTTCGGCGGGTCAGGTGTACCTGTTCCTTCGCCGCATCGGCACGCAAATATCCTTCCGCCAATTGGGCGGCCCGATTACCATTGCACGCGCGGCGGGCCACTACGCCTACCAGGGTTTCCCGCAGTTTCTGATCTTCATGACTCTGCTGAGCGCGAACCTTGCCGTGATTAACTTCCTGCCCATTCCGTTGTTGGACGGCGGACACATGATCTTCCTCGTCTATGAGGGGATTCGCCGGAAGCCGGCCGACGAACGTATCCAAGTCGCGCTGACCTACATCGGCCTGCTGTTCATCCTCACCCTCATGGTTTGGGTGATCGGCCTGGACATCGGGCTATTCGCCCGAAACTGAATGCCCGACCTGATCGCACAAGGCGAGGAACCTCAGCAGCGGTGGCGAAGGTCGCTACCGGTGAACCAGGACATCGTGCTGGGCCGCTCCGGCCGCGGATGGGCCGTGCCATGGGACGCCCAGGTGTCGCGCCACCACGCGCGCTTGCGCTGGAATGGCCATCGGCTCGAGGTCCGGCGCGACCCCGAAGCCCGGAACCCCGTCTACCTGCGAGGGCAAGAGGTCGAACAGTTCGATCTTCAGCCGGGCGAGCACTTCGTCATCGGCCAGACCACCTTCACGTTGGCCGATCAGCGCGTGACGCTCACCACCGCCGCGCCCCAGCCAGTCCAACAGCAGTCCTTTAGCGCCCAGTACCTGCGGCAGGTGCCGTTCCGCAACCCGGACCGGCGCATTGAGGTGCTCAGCCGATTGCCCGAGGTCATCTCCGGCGCGGCGGGCGACCACGAACTGTTCGTACGCCTGGTGACCATGCTGCTGGCCGGCGTGCCGCGCGCCGAGGCGGCGGCCGTGGTGGCGGTAGCCGATACGGCCGGCGAAGCCGGCGAGCACTTCGATGAGACGCCGCCCGTACACATCTTCGAGGGACTGCCTGCCGAGCAGACTGACAAACTGCTGCCTGAATCGGTTGAGGTGTTCCACTGGGACCAGCGGCTGGCCATCGGCGCCGATTTTCAACCGAGCCAGAGTCTGATTGTCGATGCCGTCCGCTCGCGGCAGAGCGTACTCCACGTGTGGCGGGGCGCCAATTCCCTGCAATCTAGTCCGTTCACCCAGGGCGACGACTACGATTGGGCCTTCTGCACGCCCGTGCTGGGCCGCGCGTGCATCGGCTGGGGCCTCTACGTGGCCGGCCGGTTCAGTGCCGAGCGCGGCACAATGCCCTCCTCCACCGACCCGACCGACCTGCGCGAAGACGTGAAGTTCACCGAACTGGTCGCTGCCATGCTCGGCGCGCTGAGGCGGATGCGTCTGCTGGAGCATCGGCAGGCGGCCCTGAGCCAGTTCTTTTCGCCCATCGTGCTGGAAACGCTGGCCGTCGAGGATCCCGAGGTGGTTCTAGCCCCGCGCGAGGCCGTGGTGACGGTCATGTTCTGCGACTTGCAAGGGTTTTCGCGCGAATCGGAACGTTCAGCCGACGATCTGCTAAGCCTGCTCGACCGGGTGAGTACGGCCCTGGGCGTGATGACGCGTCACATTCGTTCGGCCGGCGGCGTCGTGGGCGATTTTCAGGGTGACGCCGCCATGGGCTTCTGGGGTTGGCCGTTCGCCCAGCCCGACGCCGCGGAGAAGACCTGCCATGCCGCGCTGGCCATCCGCGCCGACCTGGAGGCGTTGCGCGGCTTCCGCGCCGGCATTGGCATTGCCACCGGAAACGCCGTAGCCGGCAAGCTGGGCACGGCCGAGCAGGTGAAAGTCACGGTATTCGGTCCCGTGGTGAACCTTGCCTCGCGACTGGAGAGCATGACCCGCCTGCTCAGCGCGACCATCCTGCTCGATGAAACCACGGCCGACCTGATCCGCCGTGAGGTACCGCGTACGGTTGCCCGCGTCCGCCGCTTGGCCAAGGTCCGTCCCTTCGGCCTCGATACGCCGCTGCTGGTGAGCGAGTTATTACCGCCCGAGTCGGCTTACCCGCAGCTTACCGACGAGCATCTTGCGTGTTACGAATCGGCGCTGGATGCCTTCCTTTCGGGCGCCTGGTCGCGTGCCTTCGAACTGCTGCACGCGATTCCCGTCGGCGACCGCGCCAAGGACTTCCTCACGCTTCAAATCACTCGCTCCAACCGCACTCCGCCGCCCGGGTTTGACGGCGTAATTGGGCTGGAGAGCAAGTAGGGGAAGCGGGAAGAGAAGGAATCATACCGTACAGTCACCTGAACGACCTGAAAGAATCGCTATGCGGAGGGTGATTCGAGTTGGACAAGGTGGGGGTCGCCAATGGCTCAACCGGACCGACGCACTCACTGCTGTCCCGCTCCGGGGGGGCGAAGCACTCGTCGTAGATAGCCTAACCTGCGCAAGATTGCCCCTCCTCATTCGCCAGAAAGTCTTACCGCACACTCAGACGCGGAGTGATTGACTTTCGGCCGAATTGCGGGAACAATCGTGGAAAAGAACCGCACGGGCCTGCGCTGGGGCCGGCAAGGCACTTCGGGCTCCCGGGCCGATCAATCAATAGGGTGACAATCGATGGCTGAACAGAAGACGCCGACGGAGAACCCGGCCCTTGAACTCGAACCGTATGTCTCGCTGGACGATGCCGAGCTAACGACGCGGATCGAGCAGGTGAAGCGGAACATGGGGTCGCGGTTGCTCATTCTGGGGCACCACTATCAGCGGGATGGTGTGATTGCTCTTTCCGACCTGCGAGGCGATAGCTACAAACTGGCCGCGCTGGCCGCTTCCGACGCGCAGTGCGAGGCCATCGTCTTCTGCGGCGTCCATTTCATGGCCGAAACGGCCGATATCCTGGCTAATCGGCCGGAAAGACTGGCCGAACGCGGTGGCCGGCGCGTGCCCGTCAGCCTGCCCGATCTGGCCGCCGGATGCTCGCTGGCGGACATGGCCAATATCGAGCAGGTTGAGGACTGCTGGTCGCAACTCGGCGAGGTGATTGATACGGGCGATCTACTGCCGGTCACGTATGTCAATTCGACGGCCGCGCTCAAGGCGTTTTGCGGCCGGCACGGCGGGATCGTGTGTACCTCGTCAAACGCGCGGGCCGTGATGGATTGGGCGTTTGCCCGCCACGGCCGCGTGCTGTTCTTTCCCGACCAGCACCTGGCGCGCAATACGGCGCGGGCCATGGGCATCCCGCTGGAGCAGATGCCGCTCTGGGATCCGGCGGCCGAGGCGCTTGGCGGCAATACGGCGAACGCATTGCAACAGAGCCGCGTGATTCTTTGGAAGGGACTTTGCAGCGTTCACCAAGTATTCGAGCGGGAACAGGTCTTGCGGTTCCGCGCGGCACATCCCGACGGCCGCGTCATCGTCCATCCCGAGTGCCGGATGGACGTAGTGGAAGAGGCCGATCTGGCCGGTTCGACCGCGGCGATCATCCAGGCGATCGAACAGTCGCCGCGCGGCGAGCGCTGGGCCATCGGCACCGAGCTGAACTTGGTGAACCGGTTGAAGGAGCAGCATCCAGAGCAGCACATCGAGTTGCTGGCCGACGTGGACGGGCTGTGTCCGACCATGTATCGCATTGATCTGCCACACCTCTGCTGGGCGGTGGAGAATCTCGCCGCCGGCACGCCAGTGAACGTCATTACAGTGGAGTCGGAGACGGCCGAGGGGGCCCTGCTGGCCCTGCAACGCATGCTTGAGGTACATTGATTTGGATGATCCTCGTGATGGCGG
>CAZASB010000062.1:12886-18313 GCA_964487655.1 uncultured Planctomycetaceae bacterium | reverse complement strand
GCCGAATCGAATGCCGTGTGGGCACTGTAGACGGCCGTATCCGACGAGATCAGCTCGAGGAGCATCGCCCCGACGGTCGTGTCGGCCGTGATCCGCCGAACGGGCCGGAACGGCAGCGGGTGATGAACCACGACAAGGTCGGCCTCGTGCTCCACCGCCTCGGCAACCGTTGGCGGCGCGAGCGTCAGACACGTCATCACGCGTGCCACTTGTCGGCGACGATCGCCGACAAGCAGCCCTACGTTATCCCACTCCTCGGCCAGCGATAGCGGAGCGAGGACTTCGAGAAAGTGGATGATATCGGAGAGGGTGTGCAATGTCGCATCTACCCTGCCAGCAGCAGCTTTGCGGGCGATTGGAGGTAATCGATTACGCTGTTGAGGAACCGACCGGCGGCCGCGCCGTCAATCAGGCGATGGTCATAGGAGAGGCTCAGCGGCATCATCAATCGCGGAACGATTTGGCCGTCATGCACCGCCGGCTGCCATCGTGAACGGCCCAGCAGCAGAATGGCCACCTCAGGATGGTTGATGATGGGCGTACTGTACTCACCACCGACCGCGCCTAAGTTGCTCACGGTGAACGTACCGCCGCGCAGGTCTTCGATGGCGAAGTCGGAATTGCGGGCTCGCTGGGCAATCTGACCAAGCTCACGGGCAAGTCGCGCAATGCCCATGCGATCGGCCCCGCGAATGTTCGGCACGACGAGTCCGCGAGGCGTATCGACAGCAATGCCCAGGTTGACGTACTCCTTGTAGACAATCTGCCCATTCTCGTCGTCCACGCTGGCATTGATGGTCGGATGCTGCTGTAGGGAGATCGCCACCGCGCGAAGCACGAACGGCATGGCCGTCAGCTTCACGCCTTCGCCAAGGTAGCCGGGTGGCACGCTCTTGCGGAGTTGCTCCAGGTCGGTCGCGTCGGCATCGTCAAAATTAGTGACGTGCGGAATTGTTGAGACGGAACGGACCATCTGGTCGGCGATGGCGCGACGGATGCGCGGCATCTTCTCGCGGCGCACCGGCCCGTACTGATCCTGCCCTGCCTCACCCGGCGGAGTTGCCGGCGCGGGCAGTCCGGTCGCGACAGCGTCACCTGCTGACGGCACGCTCTCGCCCGCGGACTTCACGTCCTCGATCGTAATGCGACCTCGCTTGCCGCTGCCGGTCACTTGCGTTAAGTCGACGCCCAGCTCGCGAGCCACGCGACGGGCGGCGGGCCCCGCCGGTAGCGGACCGGTCGATTCGGCTGGCACGGCCGGCTTGGGCGAAGCGGGCGATGCAACTGGCGACACGGCGGCAGGTTGCTTCTTCGCCGGTTCCACCCTATTGGCCTTCTCTTCCTTCGCGGACGCTTCCGGCTTAGGCGCTTCCTCGGCAGGCTGCCTGTCGCCTTCAACGGTCAATAGGGTTTGTCCAATCTTGATCGTATCGCCCTTCTTCACATGGATCTTGCTCACCTTTCCGCCGAATGAGCAGGGCACTTCAATCACTGCCTTGTCGGTTTCGAGTTCGAGCACACCCTGATTTGGCTCAATCCGGTCGCCTTCGCGCACCAGGATATTCACCACGTCGCCGCTTTCGATATTCTCGCCCAACACGGGCAGCTTGCATTCATTGTTCATGGCTGTTGTCAGGTGTCAGGTGTCAGGTGTCAGGTGTCAGTCAGTAGAGTGGGTAGTTCTGTGCGCGTAGCGGACAGGTTCACCCACGCGTTCCTTTCGGTTCTTTTACAGACCGGATGTCCTCGCCCTCCCACGATCTCAACGCGTGGGTGAATCCGACTGCTGAAACAGTCGGAACCACCCACCCTACGCTGTCTATTGTGTTACGGGGTTGGGTTTGTTGGGATCGAGGCCGAGGGTTTTGATGGCCTGGGCCAGTTTGGTTTTTGGGAATTTGCCTTGACGGGCCAGCTCGCTCAACGCGGCCAGGGCAATGTTCTCGGCATCGACCTCGAAGAAGCGTCGAAGTTCCTTGCGGGCTTCGCTCCGGCCGAAGCCATCGGTGCCGAGCACGACGTAATCGGGCCCCATCCACGGTGATATCGCTAGTCCCACCGCGCTGACGTAATCGAGGGCGGCGACGACCGGCCCCTCCGTCCCATCCAACGCCTGCCGTACGTAGGGAACGCGCGGCTCGCCGTTGGGATGCAGGCGGTTGAAGCGGTCGCAGTCTCGCCCATCGTAGTAGAGAGCTTTGTAGCTGGTCACGCTGTAGACGTTGCTACTAACACCGAACTCGGTCTCCAAGATCCCTTGCGCCCGCAGCGATTCGCGCAAAATGGCACCGCTGCCGAAGAGCTGCACCTTTGGCTTCTTCGGACCGAGATCACGCTCGGACAGCCGGTAGATGCCCCGCAGAATGCCCTCGGTCGAGCCGAGCGGCAGAATGGGCATCTCGTAGTTCTCGTTCATCAGCGTGATGTAGTAGAAAACATCCTCGCCTTCGTAGTACATTCGCTTCATGCCGTCCAACACAATCACGGCCATCTCGTACGCATAAGCCGGATCGTACGCCTGCAAGTTTGGATAGGCCAGGGCGAACAGGTGGCTGTTGCCGTCCTGGTGCTGTAGCCCCTCGCCGGCCAGCGTGGTGCGGCCGGCGGTCCCGCCCAGCAAAAAGCCGCGACATCGCATGTCGCCGGCTGCCCAAATCAGGTCGCCGATACGTTGGAATCCAAACATCGAGTAGTAGATGAAGAATGGGATCAGGTTGATGCCGTGGCTGGAATGGGCCGTACCGGCAGCAATCAGCGAGGCCATGGAGCCTGCCTCCGTAATGCCTTCCTCGAGAATTTGCCCATCCTTCGCCTCATGGTAGTACAGGAATGTTTCGCTGTCGACCGGCTCATAAAGCTGGCCGCCGTGGGCGTAGATGGCAAACTGTCGGAAGAGCGCTTCCATGCCGAACGTTCTCGCTTCGTCCGGCACGATGGGTATGACGTAACGGCCCACGTTCTTATCTCGCAGTAGGCGAGCCAGGAGTCGCACGAACGCCATCGTACTGGACACCTCACGACCCTCGCTTCCGGCGAAGAACTCGGCAAAGTCTTCCCACTTTGGCGGCTTCAGCTTGACCCGAGCCGTACCCCGACCGGGCACGAAGCCGCTAAGCTCGTCGCGCCGTTGGCGGAGGTAGCGCATTTCCGGACTGTCTTCCGGCGGTTTGTAGAACTCGGCGTGGCGAGCGGCGTCTTCCGAAATAGGAATGTCGAACCGGCGGCGGAAATCGACCAACTCATCCTCGTTAAGTTTTTTCTGCTGGTGCGTGATGTTGCGTCCCTCGCCGGCCTCGCCCAGTCCGTAGCCCTTGACCGTATGGGCCAGCACCACCGTGGGTGCCCCCTTGTGTTCCGTGGCGGCCTTGTAGGCGGCGTAGACCTTTGCCGGGTCGTGTCCGCCCCGTCGCATACGGCGTAACTGTTCGTCATCCAGATGCTCGACCAGCTTCTTCAAGTAGGGCGTATTAAAGAAGTGCTCGCGGATGTAGCTACCGCTGGAAACGGTGTACTTCTGAAACTGCCCGTCAACCACCTCGCTCATGCGGCGGAGTAGTTCACCCGTTGTATCGGCGGCCAATAGCGGATCCCACTCGTCGCCCCAAACGACCTTAATCACGTTCCACCCGGCACCGCGGAACGCCCCTTCCAGCTCTTGCATAATCTTCCCGTTACCGCGCACGGGGCCGTCAAGCCGCTGAAGGTTACAGTTGATGACGAACGTGAGGTTGTCGAGATGCTCGCGTCCAGCCAACGTAATAGCGCCAAGCGATTCCGGCTCATCGCATTCACCGTCGCCCACGAAGGCCCATACTCGTGATGCCTCGCCTTCAGGCAGGATGCCGCGGTCAACCAAGTAGTGATTGAATCGGGCCTGGTAGATCGCCATCAAAGGTCCCAGGCCCATCGACACGGTCGGGAACTCCCAGAAATCGGGCATCAGCCACGGGTGTGGGTAGGATGACAGGCCCGGCTCCGGCTGCAATTCTCGCCGAAAGTTCTCCAGATGATGATCTTGCAGGCGGCCGAGCAGCCACGCGCGGGCGTAAATGCCGGGCGAGGCATGTCCCTGGAAATACACTTGGTCGGGCGGCAGCTTGCCCTTCTTGCCACGAAAGAAGTGGTTGAAGGCTACCTCGTACAGCGTGGCCGCCGATGCGAACGTGGAGATGTGCCCGCCAATTCCCGGGCTCCGCTTGTTCGCTCGCACGACCATGGCCATGGCATTCCATCGCAGAATGTCTTTCACTCGCCGCTCGATCTCGCGGTCGCCCGGGTACTCTGGTTCATCCTCGACTGGAATCGTATTCGCGTAAGGCGTTGCGCCCACGTAGGCCAACCGGACACCGTGGCGGAACGCCCGTTCCTTCAGCGTTTGGATCAGGTACGCCGCCCGCTCAGGCCCCTCCGTTTGAAGGACGTAGTCGAGCGCGCCGAGCCAGTCAGCGGTCTCGGCTGGGTCGGTTTCGTGGAGCCGCGCCAGGGGCAGTACTCCGGCAGGTTTGATTTCGTCGTTGGGTGAGCGGTTCATGGCAAGAATGATTCGCGAGGATAGACGAACACAGTTGCCACCGACCATTTCCGGTAGTTTCGCGAAAGGCAACCGAGGACGTGACGTTTTTGTCGAAAAACGATGCGAGAGCGGGGATTCGAACCCCGACCCCTTGCGGGACTGGATCCTAAGTCCAGCGCGTCTGCCAGTTCCGCCACTCTCGCATTCTAGCATTGTACTCATGGGACGATCCCTTGGGAAGGCGGCGGACCGCACCTTTATGGAATGTGGCTGCGTAACCTTAAAGAGTGCATTTCCGGCGGTGGTCGATCTGTTTTAGTTGGCATAACCGCCGTTGTCCGAACGAGTTGCGCAAATCAACAGTATGGAGCTTGCCTAACGCAAGCAGGTGTAGCAAGCCGAACAATGTGAGTACCGCAGTGCAGTTTGCATTCTCCCTCCCGAAAGGTTCTTATTTTGGAACGATCGCTTAGTCTATTGCTACCGGTCCGAGATGCGCAGGCAACGCTTTCCGAAACAGTCCATCGGATTTTGGAAGTCGCCTCAGAACTGACTGATCGATTGGAACTAATCATCATTGACGATGGCTCTACCGATGCCACCAGCGAGGTGGCGGCCGAACTGCAGCGCGACTACCCCCAAATCCGCACGGTCCGTCACGGCAAGCCGCGCGGCGAGCAGGAATCGTTGCGGGCGGGGCTACGGATGAGCAGCGGTCGGGTGGTTCTCAGTTCCGACTCCAATGTCAGATCGAGCGTGGACGAACTGCCCCGAGTGTGGAAATCGGTAGCAGCCGGCGTCATCCCGACTCCGCCGGATTCTGCCTACCGGCTCATTGACCGCCACACGGGTAAGCAGTTACACGGGCCAAGTCGGCCTGGGCGTCCGAACTTCCTCGCCCAGGTACGAGATTT
>CAZASB010000062.1:0-12786 GCA_964487655.1 uncultured Planctomycetaceae bacterium | reverse complement strand
TACACGGGCCAAGTCGGCCTGGGCGTCCGAACTTCCTCGCCCAGGTACGAGATTTCGCACTCGGCGAATGAACCCCAAGAAGACTGCAAATTCGTGGAACTGGAGGACAAAGCCCCTGCTGAACCGCGAAAAAATACATGCAGCGTCGAATTCGGCTCAGCAGGAGCTTCGCCCTCCCGAATAATCTGACTTTGCAGTTTTTCTGGAATAACCCCTCCTTGCCTTCCCGCAGCGGTGTGAGTAAAATACCATCGAAGGTTATGGTGGAGTACTTATCGCTTATGACCTTTACCTGGGCATTGATGCCCACGGGCCAGCTTGCGTTGTAACGGCCGCGATTCGGGCACGCGACGTTGCGAGCATTCGGTAGGCGTGATCTGCGCATTGGAATGACGACTAGTTAGCTTGTCTTTTTTCGTTGTTCTATGTTCTGCAGCATCCGTGCCGAGGAGGATGCACCGAATGAGTCTGGCAAATCTTCAGGTTGCTGGGGAAGGCTTCTCCGAGGTCTTGAGGATGCCTGTCCCCAGTCGGCCACTGCATCGGCTGGCGGAAGTCCGGCAGTTGCAGGGTATTTCGCGGCGCACCGTGGCGCGCCGCTTGTCAACCGACGTTTCTCGAGTGCGGTGCGAGGAACGTGAGTCGACCGATATGCCGCTCAGTAGGCTTTACGAGTGGCATGAGGCATTGGAAGTTCCCGTTGCTGAGCTGTTGGTCGAGTCGTTCGACGAACTCTCGGGGCCGATTCAGCGGCGGGCTCAGTTGATACGCGTGATGAAGACGGCTCTGTCGATCCTGGAGGGAACCGATCAGACGCCAGTCCAACGCATGGCGCAGACCTTGGTGGATCAGTTGTTGGCCATGATGCCCGAACTCGAGGGCATCGGCGCGTGGCACACCGTGGGACAGCGCCGCCGGCGCGATGAGCTTGGGGTAGCAGCCGATCGCCGGTTGCCCGACGAAGTGTTTCTCGACGACGCCGATTGAACTCGTACTATTACTCGTTCTACTACTCGTTCTACTATCGGTCCATTCATCCCAGCGGCGGGCGCCTTCAGCTCCTGCCGCTGGTGTTTCTTGGCTGGCTGAAATGTAAGATGGCCCGGGGTCACCTGATTTCTTGAAAAACCAAGTTGGGACCACTCGCCTCCGCGCGCCCGTGGCCATGCGTCTGGCCGAATCGCTTGAAGATCGGATGACTCGCAACTGGTAACGGCGCCCTGGTCGACATGCTTGAATGGATAGCCGGCGTTATCACGCTGGCTTCGGCTTGAAGACGACCATGGCCAAAGGTGGCAAAGTGACTTCAATGGTTGCGGGACGACCATGGCTAGAGACTTCTTCAGCCTCGACACCAGGGAAGTTCCCCATGTTGCTGCCTGCGTAATGCAGCGAGTCGCTGTTGAATATCTCCTGATACCATCCAGCGCGCGGCACGCCTACGCGGTGCTTCGGACGCGGCACGGGCGTAAAATTGCATCCGACAACGATGAAGTCGTCCGGATTCCGAGCCTTGCGAATGTAGGTGAACGTGCTCTCGCTGTAGTTGCGGCAGTCGATCCACTCGAACCCGGCGCCTTCGAAGTCGAGTTCGTGCATGGCAGGCTCGCGACGGTAGAGCCAGTTCAAGTCGGACACCAGCTTCTTCATGCCCTGGTGCGACTCCCACTGCAACAGATCCCATTGAAGATTGGTGTCGTAATTCCATTCACGCCACTGGCCGAAGTCGCAGCCCATGAACAAAAGCTTCTTACCCGGGTGCGTCCACATGTAACTATACAGCAATCGCAAGTTGGCGAACCGCTGCCACAAGTCGCCGGGCATCTGGTCTAGCAGCGACCCCTTGCCGTGAACGACCTCGTCGTGCGAAAGCGGGAGGACGAAGTTCTCGTGGAAGGCGTAAATCAGGCTGAAGGTCAACTCGTCGTGGTGATACTGCCGGTGGATCGACTCGTGATGCATGTAGCGGCGCGTATCGTTCATCCAGCCCATGTTCCATTTCATGTCGAAGCCGAGTCCACCCAGATAGGTCGGACGAGAAACACTCGGCCACGCAGTCGATTCTTCGGCAATCGTCAGTGCACCTGGATGCTGGAGGTGAACCTGCTCGTTGAACTCCTTCAGCAACGAAATGGCCGGGAGATTCTCGCGGCCGCCAAACTCGTTGGGAATCCAGTCGTCCGGCTCACGACTATAGTCGAGGTACAGCATGGAGGCTACGGCGTCGACGCGTAGCCCGTCGATGTGGTACTTGTCGAGCCAAAACAGGGCGTTGGCAATAAGGAAGTTGCGAACCTCGTGACGGCTATAGTTGAAAATAAGCGTTCCCCAGTCGCGATGCTCGCCTTGCCGCGGATCGGCGTGTTCGTATAGGGCCGTACCGTCGAAACGGCGCAGGCCGTGGTCGTCGCGTGGGAAGTGGGCGGGAACCCAGTCGACCACCACGCCAATGTCGTTCTGATGCAGCAGATCGACAAAGTACATGAAATCCTGGGGCGTGCCATACCGGCTGGTTGCCGCGTAGTAACCGACCGTCTGGTAACCCCAACTTCCCGAGAACGGATGCTCGCTAACCGGCAGCAACTCCACGTGGGTATAACCCATCTCCTGGCAGTAGTCCACGAGTTGATGGGCCAGTTCACGGTAGGAGAGCCAGCGAGTGGGATCGTCGTCAGGTCGCTGCCAACTGCCAAGATGGACCTCATAGAAGGAATAGGGTTTGTGGAGCCAGTCGGCGTCGCGGCGTCGCGCCAACCAGTCGGCGTCGTGCCATTGATATCGACTCAAGTCGGTCACCTTCGAGGCGGTCCGAGGCGGAACCTCGGCCGCGAATCCGTATGGATCGGCCTTTTCGAAGATTTTACCACCGTGCCGTATTTGAAACTTGTACAGCGTGCCCTCGCCAAGCCCCGGCAGGAACAGTTCCCAAAGGCCGCCTGGAATGTGTTTGCGCATCGGGTGCCGTCGGCCATCCCACGCATTGAAATCGCCAACAAGGCTCACGCTTGTAGCGTTGGGCGCCCACAGGGCGAAGTTCACGCCGTCAACGCCGTCGATGGTGCGAAGCTGCGCGCCCAACCGATCGTAAATGCGCCAGTGCCGCCCCTCGCCAAACAGGTGCAGATCGTAATCGGTCAGCAAGTGGGGGAATGAATAGGGATCGTGCATGGTCGTTTGCTCCCCGCGCTGGTCGGCAGTTCGAATCAAGTATCGTGAGGCCGGTTCACCATTGGGCGCCGGACATAGGGCCTCGAAAAGCCCGGCCGGATGAATCCTACGCATCGGCCGCATGACTTCGGCATGGGAACGGTCGACAACCCACGCCTGCTCGGAATTGGGCAGGAACGCCCGTACCGCCAATGCTCGACGCCCGTTCGTGGAAATTTCGTGCGGCCCTAATATCTCGAATGGATTCTCGTGCCGGCCCTCAATCAACTGTCCAATGGTGTCTAAACCCACGGTTGTACGCACAACCACCTCCTTGTGAGACGAAAAACGTCGTGATCGCAATGCAGACTCGCTATCTTGCGGCTTCTAGCCAGGCTGTGGCACAATCCTGGCCACCGCAAATAACACAGCCTGCGTACAGTATTTTACCCACTCAGCAAAGTTTACGCGAACCCCCGTCCTTCGCCTTCTCTCAAAGAATCGATGGCGTTCGTTTGGGCCCCCGTGCGGAGGATCGACGCGGCGCACCCCGAAGGCGAGTTGGTGAATCTGCATGGCCCGGTCCAGCCGCTGCCACAGCTCCACGTTCTTAATGGGAACCAACTGGCTAAAGCGTTCCCATTGCCAGCCGTTATCTCGCCATTCCGGTAATCCATAGGTAATACCGTGCCTCAAGTAACGACTGCACCCGTAAGCAGTTACGCGAGAAGGCTGGTCCAGGGCCTCAAGCCCCCGAATGAGCGTGATTAACTCGAGTTGCTCGCCCTGCATGTCGGGTTCGCGATCCTCGATGGCTAGCACTCGATGCCCATCCGATGGTCGAAGAACAAATCGCCATGCGTGTAGGCTACTGCCGCGTCCGACCTCGAGGGTCAACTGATACCGTGGCACTTCGAGTTCGACTGTCGGATTCGTCTGGAATCCGCATTCCCTAGTTGAGACACAACCGTCGGCTTTTTGGCGGCAGTGCAAGAGTTGCTCGGTAGTCATGGTGGCAAAGACCGGGGGGGGACCGGTTCCAAGGCGCGCGTCTCGTGCTTAAATCATCCTCAGTTTCTATCGGGGCACCATGTCCTCTAACTTTACTTATCTGCAAACACAACCTACACTTTCTATTTTCACACATAAAAGCCCTTGCGATTGAGGTGTGCCACCACTCTATCAGGGGATATCCTTGGCGAATCGCGGAACTGCGTGTATAATTTCTTTGAAGTTTGCGACCCTACTTCTGAAGGATGAATCAGCAATGTCAATCGTGATTACGAAAAACGCCGCTGGCGAAGTCAAGCGGTATATGGAACAGCAAAATCTGGATGGTGGTACTTTTCTTCGCATGAGCGTGACCGGCGGCGGCTGCTCGGGCCTCCAGTATAGCCTCGGTTTTGAAGCCAAATTCGATCCGAAGGTGGATGCTAAGTATGACCAACACGACTTGTCGGTCATTACGAGCAAGAAGATGGCCTTGCACCTCGATGGAACAACCATCGACTTCCAGGATGGCCCACATGGTAGGGGGTTCGCCATCGAGAACCCCAACGTGCCCCGCACCGGCGGCTGCCACGGTTGTCGCGGTGGACACTAGCCAAATCTACTTGCGTTGACCAATGCGAGGTCGGATAACCGCAAGGACAATGATCAGGGGGATAAGAAACAGGAACAGACGCGGCCGAAAAGCTACCAGAACGAGGGCCAGTAGCGTCGTGCCAAGAATCCATCCCGGCAGCCGCTGGAGATCGCCCCACGCCACCCAAAGGGCGGCTGTTAGAGCGCCCATGCGCACACACGCCGGCAGAACCCAAGTACGCAGGCCCTCACTCTCAGGCGGCCAAAGCGAGAAATAGATCGCCCCGGTTACGAGTACTGCGGCGAGTATTCCGAGGGTGGTCTGACGCATGGCAACTCTGGGTGTCGTCTCCGCCGTGAGTTCAGGAGAACCGCAACCCTTGCGGCAAGGGGCTAACTACATCAAGCGATTTCCGTTATTGTATCCGGAAGTCGGGCAGATTGCATCCTCCGGGGAAGTAATAGGGAGGACACATCGCTTGGATTGCCAACGCTGCGAGATTCAATACTCAGGACGAGTTCAAGGAGTGGGGTTTCGTTACACGGTTCGGCAACTCGCCGCCCGGAGAGATGTCGTCGGATTTGTGCGAAACCTACCCAACGGAAACGTACAGCTTGTGGTTGAAGGCGCCGCCCAGGAAATTGATCGCCTGCTGGACGATGTGCAAACCACCATGAGCCGGTATATTAAGGAGGCTCAAGAGCACCGTGGCGATGCCACCGGCGAGTTCCATGATTTCGTGATCCGCCTCTAGCCGCTCGGCTACCGATTGCCTGCGGCCCAACTCGCGTGTGACCGAACCGTCGACAACGCGCCACTGTATTATGGACACCGCAAACACGCGCCACCCGTGTTCGTGCGCGCAACAGTCGGTGCAATCGGCGCAACGCCACCGGAACGACTTAAACAACAATACCACTTAAGAACTACCTGACGGAACAAGACCATGCTGTTACCTGCGTTGCCGCAGCTTCCTTTGGCGAGTCTGATTACGTGGTTGACCCCGCTTCCTTGGGTTCTTCTCGGCGCGGCGGTTGCCGTTGCCGTGTTGGTCGCATGTTACTTGCTACTTGGCCTGATCTTCCCAAAGACTGCTGCAATTGCCCGGACCACGGCGAAAGAGGCCATGTCGCAGCCGCTGTTCATCGTGGTACTGGTTGTTGGCGTCGTCGCGTTGCTGCTGTTTCCGTTCGTGCCCTACAACACGTTCGGCGACGACCTGAAGATGCACAAGGACGGCGGCCTGACGGTAATCATGCTGCTGTCGATCGTCCTGGCAGTATGGACGGCTAGCGTGTCAGTTTCCGACGAAATCGAGGGGCGAACAGCATTGACGCTTCTTTCCAAGCCGGTGGGACGGCGGCAGTTCATTCTGGGTAAATTTCTCGGCATCGTCGGCACGGTGGCTATCCTGTTCATCGTTTTCGGATCACTCTTTCTGGCAACAGTTTCCTACAAAGTCGTGTACGACGCTCGCGAAACGGCCAATCCGGACCCAACCTGGACCGAATGCCGCGAGGAGATGACGCAAATCGCTCCCGGTATTGCGCTTGCCTTCATGGAAGCGGTGGTCCTTGCGGCTATCAGTGTCACGATTTCGACCCGTCTACCCATGATGCCGAACTTGATCATCTGCGCGTCCGTCTATGTGCTAGGGCATCTAACCCCGCTTCTAGCGAAGTCCGCGGTGGGACAGTTCCCCATCGTGCCCTTCATTGCGGATCTTGCCGGCACGGTGCTTCCTATGCTAGATCACTTCAACATTTACGCCGCCATATCGACCGGGCGGGAGGTGCCGCTCAGTTATGTGGGCATCGCTGGCATCTATTGCCTGCTGTACAGTTCTCTTGCGATGTTCCTGGCACTTCTGCTGTTTGAAGACCGCGACTTGGCCTGAGCCAAGTCCCTAAACGGTTTCAGTCGAACCCCGGGGGATTGATGTTGCCCGGCGGCGCGGTATGCTTGATTGTTTGTGTTATTCCTGCTTTCATCAGAGATTGGCCAATGACTTCCACACCTTGCACGGCCTGCCAGGAGGTTTCCGAGCAGGAGCGTCTCGCCCAGTTTGACGACGTGCTTCAGCAGTACGCCGACCAGCCCGGTGCGCTCATCCCCATCCTGCAGATTGCACAGCGCATGTTTGGCTATCTACCCGAGGCAGTGCTGAAAAAGGTTGCCACGACGCTGAAGAAGCCGTATAGCGAGGTGGCTGGCGTGGTGGGCTTCTATTCCTACTTCTCCACCGTGCCGCGAGGCGAGCACTTGGTCCAGGTGTGCCTGGGAACGGCGTGCTACGTTCGGGGGGGCAAGGAAGTGCTCGCCGCATTGAAGGACACGTTGAAGATCGAAGTCGGTGAAACAACCGCCGACCGGCAGTTCTCACTCGACGTGGGCCGATGTTTTGGCGCCTGTGGTCTGGCCCCGGTCATTATGATCGACGACAACGTTTACCAGCGGGTTCGGCCGACGCGCATCGGGCGAATTCTCGACGAGTATCGCAACCAGGAGGCCGAGCCCAAGAGCGGAGGCAACGAATAGATGGATTTCAACAAACGGATCGCTAACGTCGAGGCCCTCAACCAGCTACGCGATATGCTGCGAGACCAGCAGGTGAATCATGTAGCCGACGGATGCAAGCAGATCCGCCTTTGCATGGGTGCCAGTTGTATCGCCTCTGGAGCCGAACGCCTGCGAGAAGCCCTTGAGCAGGAACTAATTTCATGCGGGCTTTCCCGCCAAGTCGAGATCGTCGAGACCGGCTGCATGGGCCCCTGCTCCGGTGGCCCGGTGCTCGTAATCGACGACGTGTTCTATGAGCAGGTCCAGCCAGAAGATGCCGCAGACTTGGTGGCTGAGCACCTCGTCAAGGGCAAGATAGTCGACCGGCTGACCCATCGCCGGCCCGATGGGCGAAGCGTGCCCCATGCGGCCGACATGGACTTCTTCAAGCGGCAGACAAAGATTGTGCTCCGCAACTGCGGGCAGATCGATCCGCGGCGCATCGATGACTACATTGCCCGCGACGGCTATCAGGCACTGGCCAAGATTCTTGCAGGCGACCAGTCGGAGCACGTCCTTGCCGAGTTGAAGGCGTCCGGGCTTCGAGGCCGCGGGGGGGCGGGCTTTGCCACCTGGCGCAAGTGGAAGTTCACTCGCGAAGCAACCGGTGAGTCGAAGTACGTTGTCTGTAATGCCGACGAAGGCGATCCCGGCGCGTTCATGGACCGCAGCGTGCTGGAAGGCGACCCTCATAGTATCATCGAAGGCATGACCATCGCCGCGCGCACCATTGGCGCCGCGCAAGGATATGTGTACGTCCGCGCGGAATATCCGCTAGCCGTCGAACGGCTCACCCATGCCCTGAGCCAAGCGAGGGAACACGGACTGCTGGGCATGGACATCTTGGGCGCGGGTTTCAACTTCGAGTTGGAAATCCGCATGGGGTCGGGCGCGTTTGTGTGTGGCGAAGAGACGGCCTTGCTGCGCTCCATCGAGGGGAACCGCGGTGAGCCGCGTCCGCGTCCCCCGTTTCCCGCGCAGTGCGGCCTGTGGGGCAAGCCGACGCTGCTTAACAACGTGGAGACATTCGCAAACATTGCTCCCATCATCTTCAACGGCGGCCAGTGGTACGCCTCGCTTGGCACCGAGGGGAGTCATGGGACGAAGGTGTTCGCCCTGGCCGGGGCGATCAAGAACTCGGGCCTCGTCGAGGTTCCCATCGGCATGTCGCTGGGCGACCTGATTTACGACATCGGCGGCGGTATTCCCGACGAGAAGCAATTTAAGGCCGCGCAGATCGGCGGCCCGTCGGGCGGCTGCATTCCCCCACGGCATCTGAACGTGCCGCTCGATTACGAGTCGCTTGCCGAACTGGGGGCGATCATGGGCTCCGGTGGCCTGATCGTCATGAACGAAGATACGTGCATGGTCGACGTCGCCCGGTACTTCATCGAGTTCGTCCAGGAAGAATCGTGCGGCAAATGTGTTCCCTGCCGGGTCGGAACCAAACGAATGCTCGAGATCCTCGAACGTATTTGCGCCGGCCACGGCGAGGAGGCTGACGTTGAGCGGCTCATCGAACTGAGCGAAATCATCAAGGACACGTCGCTTTGCGGTCTTGGGCAAACGGCTCCCAACCCCGTACTATCGACCATCCGGCACTTTGGCAACGAGTATATCGAGCACATTCGCGATCGCCGATGCCGGGCCGGCGTGTGTCCTTCTCTGGTCAACGCTCCCTGCTCGAGTGCTTGCCCGGCGAATGTCGATATTCCCGGCTACGTGTCGCTCGTGGCCGAGCGCCGCTACGCCGAAGCGTTGCGCCTTCACCGCGAGCGCAACCCGTTGGCGGCCGTATGCTCGCGCGTGTGCTTCCACACGTGCGAAGAAAAATGCCGTCGAACGACGATCGACGCCCCGGTTTCCATTCGCGGTATCAAGCGATTCATGGCCGACCAGGAGGTCACGTTTCAGGTGCCTGCGGTACGAGAAAACGAGAAGAACGCAAAGCGGTCCGTCGCCATCGTAGGTGCGGGGCCGGCCGGCCTTTCCTGTGCGTATTTTCTCGCTCGCCTGGGTTATCAACCCAAGGTCTATGAATCGGAGCCGCGCCCGGGCGGCATGTTGGTCCAGGCCATTCCCTCGTATCGCCTGCCGCGCGAAATCGTCGCGCGCGAAGTCCGCATGATCGAGCAGCTTGGCGTCGAAATCCATACCGACATGCGATTGGGAACCGATTTTACGCTCCGTTCGCTTCGCGCCGAGGGCTGCGAGGCCGTGTTCCTGGGCGTGGGCGCCCCGCACGGCGTGGGCCTGGGAATTACCGGCGACCACGCCGCGGGTATTACCGACGCGCTGTCGTTTCTCCGAACGTACAACCTGCGAGGATCGGTGCCAATAGGGCGGCAAGTGGTGGTCATTGGCGGCGGCAATTCGGCCATCGACGCGGCGCGTACGGCGCTCCGCTTGGGGGCTGACCGCGTCACGGTCGTCTACCGGCGCAGCCGCGAGGTCATGCCTGCCTACCGCGAGGAAATCGACGAGGCTCTGGCCGAAGGAGTCGAACTCCAACTGCTGACCGCCCCGGTGGAGATTGTTAGCGAGAACAAGGCGGTTACCGGCGTGCGTTGCGTGCCCATGCAGCTTGGCGCGTTCGACCGTTCCGGCCGACGACGCCCCGAACGTGGCGGCGAGGCGTTTGTCATTCCGGCCGATCACGTGCTGGCGGCCATCGGGCAATCGCTCGACTTATCGAGTCTTTCGGATGGCGTTCAGCTCGTGCGGCGCAACAACGTGTTCATCGACATCGATCAGGTTACCGGCCAGACCTCCGAGAAGTGGATTTTTGCCGGAGGCGACGCCGTGACCGGCCCCTCGTCGGTCGTCGAGGCCGTGGCGGCGGGCGAACGCGCCGCGCGTGGGATCGACCTATACCTGACCGGCGCCGACCACGCCTTCTGGCGTGAAACCCAACCGGTCGATACGTTCTTCGATCCGGAACTTGAGCCGGTGGAAACTCCGCGAGAAAAGCTTCGGCTCATTCCGGTCGAACGCCGTCGCCATAACTTCGACGAGGTTGAACAGCCGTGGCAGGAAGCCATTGCCATTCGCCAAGCCAAACGCTGTCTCCGTTGCGATTACGGCCGCCGTGAATGCGCCGAGAACTACGAGGTGAGCTAGACATGCCGAAACTGTCAATCAACAACATCTCCGTGGAAGTCCCCGACGGCACAAGCGTGCTCAACGCCGCTCGCCAGGCGGGTATCCGCATTCCGACGCTGTGCTACGTTGAGGGACTTCAAGCCATCGGCGCATGCCGCGTGTGCGTAGTGGAGGTAGAAGGCGCCCAGAACCTCGCGGCGAGTTGCTCCATGCCCGCGCGCGACGGCATGAAGGTACTGACCAACAGCCGTCGCGTTCGCGAGGCTCGCCGCGCCGTGGTTGAACTGCTCCTTTCGGAGCACAACGGCGACTGCCAAACCTGCGACCGCAACGAGGACTGTGAACTGAGCGCCCTGGCGGCGGAATTGGGGATTCGCGAGATACCCTATCAGGGCGAGCGCACCAAGAAGCACATTGACCTTTCGACGCCCGGCTTGATGCGAGACACGGGCAAGTGCATCAAGTGCCGGCGCTGTGTGGCCGTGTGCGCCGAAACACAGGGTGTTGGTGCCCTGTTCCCGCAGAACCGGGGCTTCGACACGGTCATCGGCCCCGCCTTCAACCTAGACTTGGAAGCGGTTGCCTGCGTGCAGTGCGGGCAGTGCGCTGCCGTGTGTCCGGTAGGCGCCATTACCGAACGCGACCAGATCGACGACGTCTGGAACGTCATCGACGCCCGAGAAAAACACTGCATCGTCCAAACTGCCCCGGCCATTCGGGCCGCGCTGGGCGAATGCTTCGGCTATCCGCCCGGAACCCGAGTGACTGGGAAGATGGTCGCCGCGCTGCGGCGCCTCGGCTTCAATGCCGTGTTCGATACCAACTTCGCCGCCGATCTGACCATTATGGAAGAAGGCAACGAGTTGCTCAGCCGGCTACGTCGGAAGCTGGAGCTTGGCGAAGACGTCGCCCTGCCCATGTTCACAAGCTGCTCGCCCGGCTGGATCAAGTACATCGAGTACCATCACCCGGAACTGCTGCCGAACGTCTCCACCTGCAAGTCGCCGCAGCAAATGTTCGGCGCCGTGGCCAAGACGTACTATGCCGAGAAGCTTGGCCGCCGACCGGAGGATATGTTCGTCGTGTCGATCATGCCATGCACGGCCAAGAAGTTCGAGGCCCAGCGTCCCGAAATGGATTCAAGTGGCGTGCGCGACGTGGACGTGGTGCTCACCACGCGCGAGTTGGGCCGTATGATCCGGGCAGGCGGCATCGAGTTCGACCGCCTTCCCGACGAGGAAATGGACGCCCCGCTCGGCCTGTCGACCGGCGCGGCCGATATCTTCGCCAATACGGGCGGCGTGATGGAAGCCGCCCTGCGCACCGCTTACGAAGTGGTCACCGGCCGGTCGCTGCCCACCGAGGGGCTTCGCATCCAAGCGATCGAGGGGCTTGAAGGCGTCAAGGAAGCCTCGCTCACCATCGAAAATCCGACTGAGGCGTGGCAGTTCCTCGACGGTGTTACCCTGCGAGTGGCCGTCGCCCACGGCCTGGCCAACGCGGAGCGAGTGATTGGCCGCGTTCTCTCGGGCGAGGCCGAATATCACTTCATTGAAGTGATGGCCTGCCCCGGCGGCTGCATTGGCGGCGGTGGCCAGCCGCGGTTCACCACCAACGAAATCCGCAATAAGCGCATGGCCGCCATCTTCCTGGAAGACGAAGAAAAGCGGCTCCGCAAGTCGCACGAGAATCCCGACATACAGCGCCTCTACGAAGAATTCCTCGGTCAACCCTTGAGCGACCGGTCGCATCATTTGCTACACACGCAATACACCGCGCGGAGCAGGGTGTGAATCCAATGGTGTTGACGGTTTGTACCGCTGATTCCACCGCATGATGCCTTTGGGCCACATTTCCAAGAAGACGGCTTTCGCAAGCGTTGGCTGCAACTGGCCATAAGTCCTTGCAAAGCAATGCTTTACAAGAAAGGCCGAACGGTGAGCCCTGTTCTGGCACGCGGCTTGCTATTCTTCAGTGCCGAGTGACCAGCAGTCCCGCCATAGGACGCCGTTCGGCGGCCGGTGAGTTCAATCGTGATCCTTCCTGCGACAGTTCGGTCGGTGGTGAGTAAACCAACCGGCGCCCCGAACTCACCCGTTGAAGGAGCCCCGGTCCCGCCAGACCGGGGCTTCTTTTCTTTCTTGCCCATCCGTGCCATGATGGGATGGCAATCCGTTGGAGTCCCGGCTTGAGCCGGGGCTGCGAATAGTGCAGCGTGCCGGTTCGTAATCCCGCCTTTGGAGACCGTCCGGCTTAGCGGTGACGGAAGAAAGCCATAAACAGGGCGCTGGTGAGCACGGTAAACCCGCCACCGGCCGGCTTGCCCGGCCGGAGCGGTGGTCTGTTGGCTAATGGCGGTGCCCCCGGGCACCTTTTCTCCCAGGGCGTTGCTG
>CAZASB010000061.1:0-18451 GCA_964487655.1 uncultured Planctomycetaceae bacterium | reverse complement strand
AGCATCCGGGTTCATCCACGTGTCAGGCAATTCTGCACCCAGAAACGGAAGAGCTAAAAAACTCTCTTGCTTCCCGCCAGCCTTTGACGCCGCTTGGCAGCGTCAAAGGCTGGCGGGAAGCTATGAGTAAAATGGGCCCGTTTGTAGCTGGCCAGTCACAGATCCTCCGGGACAAGCCCGGACGTGACTGTTTTCATACCCCGTGCATGTGCAAACCGTTGGCTTCCAGATCCCCGGCTGACTTTGCAGTTCTCCTGCCACGCCCCCCGGGGCCACTCGTCGGCGAGTATCGCGACTGGTAAAATAACAGCTTTCCCACAATGTCGCCGTACAAGTCGCCGCGCAACCGGCCCGAAACTCGAACGCCCCAAAACTCGAATACCAGGCAAACCGATGGACTTCCGCGTCGATCTAGGCATGTTCCGCGGTCCGTTGGATCTGCTGCTGTACTTGGTGCGCAAGCACGAGGTCGATATTTGCGATATCCCCATTGCGGAGGTAACCGATCAATATCTGGAGTATTTGTCCGTATTGGAGAAGCTGGACGTGAATGCGGTGGGCGATTTCCTGGCCCTGGCCAGCACGCTCATCGAGATCAAGTCGCAGCAGGTGCTGCCTCGCAGCGATGAGGTGGACGACGTGATCGAGGACCCCCGCCATGAGCTGGTCCAGCGCTTGCTGGAGTACAAGCAGTTTCGGGACGCGGCCACGACACTCGAGGAGCGCAGCCGGGAGTGGCAGCAGCACTTTGCGCGGCTCACTTCCGACTTGCCGCGGCGCGAGCAGGATCCAGCCGACCAGCCCATCGAGGAGGTCGAGCTGTGGGACTTGGTCAGCGCGTTCGGGCGGATCATGCGCGAGACGGAGGCCGCGAAGCCTTCGAGCATCGTATACGACGACACGCCCATCCACGTCTACATGGGGCAGATCCATGCGAGGCTGCTCGAACAAGGGCAGCTTGCCTTCAGTAGTCTGTTCGAGCCGGGCATGCACCGTTCGACCACGATCGGCCTGTTTCTGGCCGTTTTGGAACTAGTTCGCCACTCGCACGTGAAACTGACCCAAAACGAGTTGTTCGGTGAGATATGGTTGCTGCCAAACATGCAATGTGCCGAGCCCTTGAACCTATCGAACGTTGACACCTACGGAACATGACCCGCCGCCAATGGTTGAGAATCTACCAGTCCATACGATTACGCACAAGGATCTTACGGTCGAAGGCTACTCACGCGCCGCAGTCCAAACGTATTGGCGCATTCCAGAGTTGAAGGTTGGGTTCGACCTGGGGGCGCAGCCGTGGTCGTTCATGGGGACGCCCACTTGGTTTGTCTCGCACACGCACATGGACCACCTAGTGGCCCTGCCGGTGTACGTCGCGCGTCGCCGCATGATGAAGATGGAGCCGCCAGTCATCTACTTGCCCGAGGCCGCCATCGACCCGGTCGAGCGGATCTTGCGCCTGTTCAGCCGGCTGGACCGCGGGCGGCTGCCGTGCGATTTGCGCCCGCTGCGCCCGGGCGACGAGGTTGAACTGTCACGGGAGCACGTGGTCACGGTTTCGCCGACGGTGCATACGGTGCCATCGTTTGGGTTCGTGCTCTGGGAACGCCGGTTGAAGCTGAAGCCGGAGTATCTCGGCCTTCCGGGCGAGAAGATACGCGACCTGCGTCTTTCGGGCGTGGAAATCACCAACGAGGTGCGCAAGCCGCGCGTTGCCTACCTGGGCGACAGCGCGCCTGGCGGGCTCGACGCCTGCCCGACCATGTACGAGGCGGAGGTGCTCATTGTCGAGATGACGTTCGTGGCGCCGCGGCATCGCAAGGACAAGATCCACAAGTTCGGGCACATCCACCTAGACGATCTCGTCGAACGTCGCGAGCGGTTTCGCAACGAACTGATCATTGCCTCGCACTTCAGCACGCGCTACCACGAGCGGCAGATTCGTCGCCAGGTCGAGAAGCTAATCCCTGACATGCTCGACGGCCGGCTGAAGCTGTGGGTGTGACGAATCGTGGCGGTCAATTGGTGTGGGGAGTCGTGCCGTCAAACGGCTCGGGCGTGGTGCGGCCGTGAAGGAGGCCCAGGAAGATAGCTCTCGCGTCGATGACCAGGCTGAACAACAAGGGGACAACCAGGAGGGTGAAGAACGTCGAGCAGATCAGCCCGCCCACCACGACCGCGCCCAGGCCGCGGTACAGTTCGCTGCCGGCGCCGGGCGCTAGCACCAGTGGCAACATGCCGCACACACTGGTTGCCGTGGTCATGAAGATTGGGCGCATTCGAGTGCGAACCGATTCGCGAATCGCCTCGCGCGGCGGTAGCGGATCGACCATGTCTTCTTCCGCTTCACCCCGGCCGCGCATGAAGTTGAGCGCCTGATGTACTAATAGAATCGCGTTGTTCACCACGACGCCGATCAGAATGATGAAGCCCAACATGGTCAGCACGTCCATCTGTTGGGTTGGATCGAAGTAGTGGACCAGAGCCAGGCCGAGGAACCCACCCACCGTGGCCATCGGCACGCTGAACAGGATGACCAGCGGATAAAGAAAGCTCTCGAACAGGGCTGCCATGAGCAGGTAGGTGATCAGCAAGGCCAGAAAAAACCGGCCGAGCCCGACGCTCAACAGCGACTGCCAGTTCCAGCCGGTCCAGTGGCCCAGCATCGCGCGCCGCGTTTGCGAAAGCTTGTCTGCATTGCCAGCCATGTTCACCAGAACATCATTGGGCATATTCCCCTCGGCACGGCAGTCTGCCACTAGGCTTTGGATAAGGCGTTCGGCGTCCTCCAGGGCCATTTGACGCGGGGGATCCACCGTGAACTGAACCGCGCGTTCTTCCTCAATGCGAAGAATTTCCTGTGATGCGTTGGCCGGAACGAAGTCAACCACTTCACCCAACGGCACGATGACCGTTTGCCCGTCGCTGTCGTTGACCGCGATGGGGAGGTCGGGGAACTCGGAGGGCAGGACTTTGATGTCCGGGTCGCGGATGACGACCATGTCGATGTTGTCGCCGTTGAAATTGAAATCGCCGACGAATGCACCGTCGATCATGGCACGCGAGGCAACGGCAATGCCGCTGGTGCTTAGTCCCAGTTCCTTCGCGCGGATTTGGTCCACGACAATCCGACTCTCGGGACCCGCTTCGTTGTAGTTCATCGGTTGCGATCGCACGGAAAACTTCGAGAAGTGGTCCATGAGCTTCTTCTCCAGCGAGGCCGCCGCCAGACGCACGCGGTTCATGTCGTTTCCAACGACCTCCACTTCCACCGAGTTCGAGCCGCCCGCATTCCGCCCGAAAAGCGACCGCTGCGACGCCACGCCATAGGCGGCGGGAATGCTCGACATGGCCTTCGATAGAATGGCCGCTATGGGACGCACGTTGTCGGGATCCTTGCTCGTGCAAATGATGAACATGTACCCGCGCGTGACGACGAAGAAAAACTCGTCGATGGCGGGAACTACCGGAATCGGTTCATTGGATTGTGGATCGAGCAGGGTACCGAGGGCCGTAGCCTCGGCGCTGTCCTTGGCCTCCCAGTAGGGACGAATCACCTCTTCCAGACGTTGCCCAATCAGATAGTTTTGCTCAAACGAATAGCCAGGCGGCCTGAACATACGGCCGAAGCACATGTTCTTCTTCCCGTCGGGCAGGTAACTGGCCGGAGGCATCAACCACCAACTTAGCCCGGCCGCCGCGACCATAATCGTCGCAATGATGACCGTGCGGACCCAGATGCCTGCCAGGCTACGGTGGCTGAGCAGGTAGATCATTCGGGCGTAGGCGTCCACCATGAAGCCGCCGACTCGATCCAGCCCAAACAACGAATGGACGGCGAGAAAAATCGGCCTGCGATCATTCTGGTGGGAGCGAAGGAACCGGGTTCCCGCCGAGGGGATGACGGTGATGGACACCAGCAGGGACAGCAGCACCGCGGCGCAGATGGCCAGGGCAATGTCGTAGAACAGTTGCCCCGCTTCTTCCTGGATGGTCAGTACGGGCCCGAACACGGCAACGGTGGTCAGGGTGGAGGCTAAGATAGCGCCCCACACCTCCTTGGCGCCGCGATACGCGGCGACCGCCGGCGACTCGCCCATTTTCAAGTGCCGGTCGATATTCTCCAGCACGACGATGGCGTTGTCGACCACCATGCCGACGGCAAAGCTCAACCCGGCCAGAGAAATGACGTTCAGGTTCCGCCCCGTGATGGCCATGACGGAAAATGTTCCGATGATCGAGATCGGGATGGCCACGGCAATGATGACGGTCGGCCGCACGCTGCGCAGGAACAGAAGCAGCACGATAATGGCAAGGCTCCCGCCAAGAACAAGGTTTTCGCGAACTAGGACGAGGGCCTTTCGGATATAATACGTATCGTCGATGACCAGTCTCAGCCGCAAGCCGTAGCGATCGTTCTGGAAGAGCCGCAGGACGCCGCCCGGCGCGTTCATCTCGTCGATTCGCCGCCGAGCTTCGTCCATGATATTCAAAATATTCGCGCCGACTTCCCTACGAATGAGAATGGTCATCGATGGTCGGCCCTTGTTCTGGTTGAAGTAGACCTTCTTCTCCAGCGATAGGGTGACTTCGGCGATGTCCTCGACCCGAATGGGCGCGCCGGCGTCATCGTATTTGATGACCATCTTGCGCAGCGGTTCCAACGAATCATACTGGCCCAGCACGCGGAATCGCATGTCCAGCCGGCCGTCGGCCAAGTCGCCCGCGGATTCGTTCACGTTGTCGCTGCGCAACGCTTTGCCCAGTTCGTCGGGCGTAATGCCGCGCTGTGCCATGGCCGTCGGATCGACCCGAACTTGCACCTGGTGAGGGCGGCCTCCGTATACGGTAATCTCCGAAACGCCCGGAATGCGCTCGAGAGTCGGTTTCAGGTAACGGTCCGCGTAGTCGTAAAATCGGGCGATATCGTAATTCGGATCCTTCGTGGCGTTGAGCAAGGCATAAGCAATGGCGTCGTCGCCGGCCGTGTCCGACGCCCGGATGACCGGCCGGTCGACGTCTTCCGGGTACGTAGGTACCTCGTCCAGCTTGTTCGACACCTCCTGCAATGCCCGCGACATGTCGAACCCGACGTTAAACTCCAGCGTAATCATCGCTCGACCGAGAATGGCGCGCGACGTCATCTTGTAAAGACCCTGAATGGCCTTCAGCTTCGTCTCCTGCTCGACGAGAATCGTCTCTTCGACCTCTTCGGGACTGCGTCCGGGCCATTCGGTGCGCACCGTAACGACGGGCCGGTCAATATCGGGCGTCAACTGGACGGGCACGGTCGTCAAGGAAATCAGACCGAATAGCAGAACCAAGATCACCCCGACGGCGATCTTGACCGGATTCTCGATGGCAAAACGGATGGGGTCCATGTTCGTTCAGAATTGCCGAGATGCCTTTGGATCGATCTTGTCGTCAATGTCGAACGTCGCGATGCGGACCGTCATGCCAGGCACAAGCTGCTCCGCTCCTTCGACGATTACGAGCGAGCCCTCGCCCAGAATCGCTTCTCCCTCAACCGTTTCGGGGGTCACCGCGTATTCGTACCGCATCTGTGCCGTTACGGTCACCGGAACAGGCTGTACCGTCATTGTCTCGCCCACGGCCGTAGGCATGGCTACCCACACCGTGGCCGTATCGGGGCGAACCAGTACGGCATCGCGTGGAACGACCAAGCCGTCCACCTTGTCGGCCATTGCCACGTAGGTCGATACGCTCATGCCGGCCTTCAGGCGCCCTTGCTGATCGTCGAGGCTTACACGGATCGGAAATGTTCGCGAGGCCGTCGGCCCGTAGGGTACCAGCAGCACGACCTCGCCGGTAAACTCTTCGTCGAGTGGGTCCACGCGAATTGGCAAGGAGTCGCCCACGCGAATGCGCTCGATGCACGATTCGGGCACCATGAGGCGGGCATCGATTCGGCCACGCGAGATGATGTCGACAATGGGCGTTCCAGCCGTGAGCAATTGACCCAGCTCGGCTCGCTTCGCCACGACAGCACCGTCGAACGGGGCGTAGATCATTAGGCGAGCGATTCGCTCTTCGGCCTCGTTCAGCCGCGCGTGCGCTTCCTCGATATCGGCCGTGTACTGGTCGACCATCGCCTGCCGTTGTTCGACCTCGCTTTCCGTGGCAACTTTCTTGGTGAAGAGCTGTTTGTACTTCTCCAGTTCCGTTTCCTCGAAGGTGAGTTTCGCGCGAATGGAGGCCATTTCGGCCGCAATCTGGTCTTTGGCCAGCCGCGCCCACACGTCGTCGATTTGTGCGATCAGGGTCTCGCCGGCCTCGACCGCCGTACCCTCGTCCACCGGCATGGCAATCACCTTGCCGATCACCTCGCTCTGGAGGGTTACTTTGCGCACCTCTATCAGGCGGCCGACCAGCCTTCGCGTGGGGTGAACCGGCTTGCGTTCGGCCTTGCCGACGCGAACCAGCACCGACGCCTGTTCGGGCGTGTTTCCCGGATTGGCGCCACCGACCACGTCCTTCAAACGATCTTGCAGGAAGCCGGCATCGGCCAGCCGAGCACCATAGTACCGTTGCACCCCGAACCAACCCATCGCGACGCCGACCAAGAGCATTGTCAACAATGCGGCAATCCAAGTCATCAAGCGATGTTGATTCATGGCATTCATGGCAGCAATCGAGCTGTCGCTGGGAAGGAAGGTAGTTTGGTTCCGGCATTTCGCGAAACACGCGTTGCGCGCTGCACGTCTTGGGCGTTCTTCCGGACACAAATCACCCGGCCTCTGCTCTCGCGCAAAGCTGGGGGACTGACGATCTGGCAGGCCCCATCGAGCCGAGGCTCCTGTGTCGAAGCGGTCGAGGGATGTGGCTGGCAGGGCACCGGGACAACCCGGTACTGCTTTCAGTGTAGTTCAACGTCCGCCGGATCGCAACAGCTTCCCTCTCTTGTTTGACTATCGCAACTGGCAAGAACGCCCCATCCCCTACAGACGGAAGGGTTCTTCTCAGTCAAGAGGAGTGGCGGGGCGTTCGCGGCCCTTCAAGTGTTCACGAAACTTTTACACTTCCAGGAATGGGAAGGATGTCTTCACCACGATCCCGCTGATGTCCCAACCTTGTCTGAATCGACGAGTCACTTCCTGGGGCATTGGCACGGGACCGATCTCGCGCTCCCCCGACATAAAGGATTCCAGCCAGAGCTTGCCCGACTCGATCCGCGTAATGGTAAAGTGGTCCTCAATCTCGTCCGATGGTCCTCTGTGATCCGTGGCATTCCGCATCGAGTCGCGTTTCCTTTCGCCTGCCAAAAGTCCCCAGCCCGCTCGGTCAGTCGGAGTTCGCAAGCGGATTGGCGGGATCGACATCGAGAAGGGGCCACACCAGTGCGCCGCGCTGTTGCGCGGCTGTGTCGCGGTAGGTGCTGTATCGCAGGGAATTGGCGTCGAGCCATAGAATGATGCGGCGCCGCTCTTCCTCCGGAACGGCCTTTCGATGCGCCTCTGTCAGTAGTGCCTTGCCGATGCGCGAGGCGGCGGCCCCACATCGACCGGGAATCGACCGTGAACCGCCGTGGTCCTTGTGCATGGTCGTGCCCGCGAACCCGCCGGAAAAATAGAAGGCGTAATCTCGTAAACTGTCATAATCCATGTTCTGCGGTCCTTTGCCTTTCTCAAGATGGCACGGTAAGCACCTTTGTGTGAAAACCGGCGTCACCAAGCGAGAAAAATTAACCGGTTCGATCGGGCCGCACTCAGGTTCCAACTTTGACGGCGCACGTTGAAACGCGAGAGGAGGCGTCCTCTTGACCGCGTAACTCTTCTGTTTCGGCTCGTGGCAACCCACGCAGGTCAACCGCTCTCCCGGATGCACGAACGCGGTCGAGCGCATCGTCTGGATGGCCATATAATCTTCATCCAAAACTTGAAAGACAAGTTGCTTACCGGCAGGCGCTTCGAAGTACGCGCTGCCGTCCGTCTCCAGCGGCACGGTGCCTAGCGGAATGCGGGGGGTGTTCTCCTCGCTGTAACCGATGAAGGGCCGATCCATCCACGGATCGGATTTGAGAATCGCCTGCAGCACGCGCAGCCGTTTCGGCTTGCGCTGCTCGGGAAACGGCTGATCGGTGACGTTCACGTTGATCACGCCGATAGTCGCCCGTTTATCGGCACTGGCGAAATCTTCCCCCTGCGCGGTCTGCTGCGGAATCACCGGCGGTCTGGGCCGTGCGATGAGCGGCTTTGGATGGGTCAATCGCAGGCGAGAATCGTATCCTATCGGCAGCAAGTCGCGTTCGCACACCAATTCCTCGTTGCCGAACCGATCAAGCAGCACGATATCCTCCCAGCGGTTGCAGAGGAACATATCTTCGCTCACCGGCCAGGCGGTGCCGTATTTGTACTGGCTGCGTCCCGGACTTTCGCTCTCGGGAAACGGTACGTAAGGCGTGACGCGACGGAGTTGGTTCATGTGATAGTCGTCGGGAAGCCTCAGGTTCAGCACGCAGAGGGAACCGAAGGTCTCGCCGTGGTGTGGCGCGGCCGTCAGGACATAGCGATGTGAATTCGGTATCGCTCGGATGTGCATCTCGGTCATCGGGAGTCCCGAGGGCGCATTAGCGCAGCGCCCGTAGCGATGATCGCCGTGAGCATTGTCTGCGAAAGTGTGCCACGGGAAGGGATAGTTGCCGTGCGGTGCGCGCGGATCTCGGCCATCTGGAAAACAGGTCCAGAACTGGCTGCCCAGGCAGTCTTCACGGTCGGTATAATCCCATCGCGTGTAGACCAGCATACCGTTGTTATTCACGCTCGGCTGCCACTCGCTGGTCTCGTAATAGGAAATCGGATAGATGTCGCTGCCGTCCGATTTCATACTATGCAGTACGAAGGTCGGCACGCGAAGGCGCGCCCCCTCGGTGAAGCAGCGGATGAAACCGCCGCGTCGTTCGGAGACGAAGACAATCCGGCCTGACGGCAGCTCCACAGGATCGAAATCATTCCACGGCCCCTCTGTAAGTTGCGTGACCCAGCCGGATTCGAGATCGAGTTTGAACAGCTTCCATACGGTATTCTCCGACCACACCCAACGATGTTCGGTCGCCCCGCAGTGGGCGAAATAAAGCGTCTTGCCGTCAAAACTCACCGACGGCGTGTAAAACGAACCGCAGTCCAGCGATTGTCCCTCATACGGTCCATTGACGACAATTCGTTTCTCAAGCAGATTTTTGACGGTCGGTGTTTCTTCACGCCAGTCTGATAGAGAAAAAATCCCTCCGCCATGAATTGTATTGAACCCGAAACACTGCGTGGCGAAATGACCGCCGGTACGATCCGTGTTCTGCATATTGGTCAGCCGGCAGCCGGCGTAACAGGCACGCGCTAAGAAGACGAGCTTGTCATACGTGTCCAAATCCGGATTTACGAACATCACGGCGCGCCGCAAGGCGCACGCCGCGAAAGCGTCGTTGGGCCGCGGCACCGTGTTCGCCGCCAAACGCTTCCAATCGTTCCGTAACGTGACGACATCCACACCGCGTTTTTCCAAATCGTCCAGCAATGCGTCCGTACGCCGGACAATCACTTCGTAAGGCGTCTTTTCCGTGGGGAGGACAAGCGCCTGCTTGTCGTAAACCTGCTCCACGGCGCCGCGCGGCAGCGGAATCGTTCCTTCGATTATACTTTGAAGCTCTGCGACAAGTTCTCCCCAGAACGCCAACACGCCGGAGCGGAAATCCGTTGCCTGCACAGTTTTCAATTCGAGCCGTCGGATCGCATCGTCCAACTGTTCCGCGGAGCAAGGAGTCATGGCCACGATCTTGGGAGGCCGTTCGCCCGGTTTGACCGTTGGCTCAATACCTCCGCCGGGAAAGAGCCGGTCGGGAAAACGCTCAGAATGCGATTCGGCAGGCAAGGTCCCCGCCAACCGACCGTCCACGGAAAAAATGCCTGACGCTGAAGGCTCAAACGAACAAAGAAAGAGCGTCGTCTCGTCCGGCCTCTGCGGACCGGCAAGCGGCCCCGCGGGTTTCTCGTCCGTTGACCGGATACTGAGGTCATCAATCCAGCCGTCGCAGGTGAGGCTGCCTTCCACCAAAGTGCCAATCCCCAATTGCGTCGCTTCCGCCGCATGGCTGAAGGAACGGGTCACCCTGCCTTCCGAGACCTGCCTGCCGTCGACATACAGGAGTACGCGTTCGCGAGTCACGACAGCCGCCACGTCGTGCCACTGCCCGTCGGTTATGCAGGCTTTACTGCGAATGGTGTCGGGCTTGTTCCCCGGCATGTAGAAAGACAAGGTACCGTCGCCTTGGAAGGCGTACAGTTCCCAGTGGAGAGACGAAGCTTTGGGTTCAAATGCCGTGAAGATATTGAATCGATCTGCGTTGGGCACTTTCACGCGCAACCTGACCGTCAACGGCGCAAGGGCAAGCTCGGGGCATCCTGCGACAAGAAAACCCGTCGTTCCGGCAAAATACGAAGAGCCGAAGACAGGGTCTGCCGATAATGTGTCGCTTCCCGCAGAAAGCCCACGCTCGTATTTGGGATCGGAGATCAGTACGGAACGAGGCCACTCCTTGGCATTGAGTTTCGAATTGTCGACGTACTGCCGCCTTCCCGTCGGCAGGAATGCCTCAAACGAGAAATCCGCGTCATCCGCCGCAGCGGTTCCGATAATGCCGCTGCTGAGAACCACGGTGAGAAACTGCTTCAGAACACTCATTGCCATTTTTCCGTTTTAACAACCGTTCACGGGCTTTGGAACCCCCGGAAACTAATGCTCCAGAACGGCAAGTGTACTCGAACACGCGGAAATCGTACTTGCCAAAGTTCCGGCGGGGGCATGATTCCCGGAAGCCGAGCGGAGTTTTCAGTTGCGTTGTAGTATGCTCAAGGCAACGATCGGTTGTCAAGTCGGTGGCTAGCGCGCCGGGTACCCTCTTGCGTGGGAGCGGTCTCACGGGTCTTCTGATGCCACTGGCTTGCAATCTGTTGACATGAAGCATTGCTAGCAAGACAGGAAGATTTCGATCCTTGCCACGCACCCCCCTGAGAGGTGCTTTGACAGTTCGAAAAGGTTTGTCGATAATTGTCGAAGGAGGCCTGTTCCCCGTGCTAGCCGCAACTGCGTGGAGTACCTGTTGATGAATCGCCCAACTCGGTGTCTGCTTGCTTCGCTTGTGGCTTCTGTTGTGGCACTGGCCTCACCCGGGCTGGCCGAAACGGTAGTTCTGTACGATCCTGAACCGGCGACGCTTCCCGATCAGCAGGGCTGGGCGTACGTGACCAAGCCGCTTCTAGTAGCAAAGGCCAAGCGTTCCTTCGCCGATGGGCTAATTCGATTGGACACCACGTCGGTGATGGGCGAGTGGGTTGGGTTCCTTACTCGGGTCAAGGTGCGGGGCATCGAACTGAGCCACCCGAAAATGCCGGACCTGGACCGCAAGACTGGCTACACCGTCCGATTTCATGCTCGTGTGGTCGAGGAGCGACATGCAGGTAACGACCGAGCAGGGTTCTGCATTATCGCGGTAGGAAATGATTTGCAGGCGATTGAATTGGACTTTTGGAGCGATGAAATTTGGGCGCAGTCGGGTCCGAGACCCGGGCATCCGGACAAAGCGCTGTTCACCCACACGGTCGAGCGAGGCAAGTTCGATACGTCGCAGGCAGCCGTATATGAACTGCGCGTTTCGGGCGACGAGTACTCGCTTTGGGTAGTTGAACAGCGAATCCTTGCCGGTCCACTGCGCGACTATTCGAGCCACTGGCACCCGGCCTACAGCCAGGCGAATACGATCTTCCTGGGGGACAACTCGAGCCGCGGGTCGGCCGTAGTTGAACTGGGCCGCGTGGAAGTGCTCACGAACACAGGGAGGACTCCACCATGACACATATTGTTACATTCCCACCCTCGGATCTACCGGATGCAGACGGCTCACGCACGGCCGGCTGGTGGCAAACCGGCGATGGCGACCACGTGCTGTGCAATCTCTGCCCGCGCCACTGTCATATTGCACCTGACAAACGCGGATTCTGCTTCGTGCGCGAGAACCGGAACGGACGGCTGGTCTCGACCACGTATGGCCGGAGCACTGGGTTCTGTGTCGACCCGATCGAGAAGAAGCCGCTGTTTCAGTTCTATCCCGGTTCGGCCGTGCTTTCGTTCGGTACAGCTGGTTGTAACTTGGGCTGCCGTTTTTGCCAGAACTGGACCATGACTCGCAGCCGGGATGTTGCCGCCGCCTCGGAACGCGCGCGGCCGGAAACGATCGCTCGTGCCGCAAAAGAACTCGGTTGTCAAAGTGTCGCGTTCACCTACAACGATCCGATCATCTGGGCCGAATACGCCATCGACACGGCCCATGCATGTCATAAAGTCGGCGTCAAGACCGTCGCCGTGACCAACGGGTACATCACCGAGCAAGCGCGGACTGAATTCTTCCGGCACATCGACGCGGCCAACGTCGACCTGAAAAGTTTCAGTGACGACTTCTACCACAAGTATTGCGGCGGCCACTTGGCGCCTGTGCTTGAGACACTCTGCTATCTGGCGCGTAAAACCGAGGTGTGGCTCGAAATCACGAATCTCCTCATTCCCGAGGCCAACGACTCGTCGGAAGAAATCGAGCAGATGTGCCAATGGATCGTCCGGGAGTTGGGCCTCGACGTGCCAGTCCATTTCACGGCATTCCATCCCGACTTTCAGGTTGACGACCGCAGGCCGACGCCCGCCAAGACGCTTGCAATGGCGCATGACATCGCCAGGCGTGCTGGATTGCATTATGTGTACACTGGCAACGTCCACGACCCGGAGCATCAAGGCACGTTCTGTCCTGATTGCCACCGGCTCGTGATCGGACGGCGTGGCTACACCCTCAGTCCATACGACCTGGCCGATGGCCGATGCCCCGGCTGCAATACTTCCATTGCCGGACGCTATGCGGCCGAGTCGGGCAACTGGGGCGGTCGGCGTCTGCCCGTACGAATTGACGACTACGCCGTGCCCTCTCATTCTCCATAGATCACGGTCATGTCTTCTCCATCCAACAAGCCCGAGCTTAATGCCGAGCAACATCAGCAGATTCTGCAAACCGCGGCCCAGCGTGTGCGCACTGCCGTATCGGGCGGTCAGCGGCAACCCTCGGAGCCGCTTCCGGCCGACATTGCCAAGACACCCGTGTACGGCGCATTCGTGAGCCTGAAACGGGCTGGCAAACTTCGTTCCTGCTGCGGCTGCTTGGGTAACGCCATGCCCCTTGCCCAGGCGGTGAACCATGCAGCCGAGCGAGCCGCTTTAGATGACCCGCGTTTTCCACCCATCACGGTCGACGAGCTTGACCAACTTAACATCGAAGTATGGCTTCTCTGGCAGCCGGAGCCTGTGCGGGAACGAGGCGAAGCGCGTATCGGCGCGGTCGAAATAGGGCGGCACGGGGTACAAATCGCCCGTGGTTCCGCGCGCGGCCTACTGCTGCCCGGCGTGGCGGTCGAACATCGGCTGGACGCCGAGGCGTTCCTCCGCCAGGTATGCCTGAAGGCCGAACTACCCGTCGATGCGTGGAAGCAGGACGATACCGAGCTGATGACGTTCGAAGGTTACGCCATTCACGGCAAGTTGGCCCACTTGCGGCGGCCGAGCCCCGCGGGAGAGTCCGCCGACGTGCCAAGTGGGATTCGGCCGCCCGCCGTTGCCGGTAGTTTCTATCCGGGCGAGCCAGGCGCCATCGAGGCGATGCTCGACGACCTACTGCCGCGTGGCGTGGAGCCGGCCGACTGGGCCGGCGCCATGATTCCGCACGCCGGCTGGATCTATTCCGGCCGCTTGGCCGCGACAACTCTGGCCCACGTGCGAATTCCTCGGCAGGTCATCCTCTTCTGCCCACGGCACAAGGGGGCCGGCGCAGTCTGGGCCGTCGCGCCGTATCGAGCGTGGGGATTGCCCGGCCGCGCGGTCGATGCCGATCCGGAACTGGCCACGCGGCTGGCCGAAGGAATCGATGGCCTGGAACTTGACGCCGAGGCTCACCAGCGAGAACATGCCATCGAAGTGCAGTTGCCACTGCTGGCGCGATTGCGTTCCGACGTGCGCGTTGTGGGCGTTGCCCTTGGCGGCGGCGAGTTGACGCAACTCCAGCAGTTCGGCAAGCAGCTTGCCGATGTCATCGGCCAACTCGACGAGCGTCCCCTGCTGATCATCTCGTCCGACATGAACCACTTCGCCAACGATCAACAGACGCGGGCAATCGATCGGATGGCGCTCGATGCCATGCAAACGCTCGACCCGGCGCTCCTCTACCGGACCGTCCGCGATCGGGAGATCAGCATGTGTGGCGTCACGTCCGCGGTGGTTGTCATGGAAGCGCTGCGCGCTCTCGGCTTGCTCAACAAGGTGGAGGAGGTCGGCTACGCCACCAGCGCCGACGCCGGCGGAGGCACCGAGAGCGTGGTCGGTTACGCTGGCGTTCTCTTGGGTTGACGCACCTCATTCCCTCCGGCCCAACGCCATGCAACGCAGTCCATCACTCCTGAAGAGTAGCCTACCCGCCGTTCGCTTGCGAGTGGAAAACGATCAGCCCGCTCGCGGCGACGGACGTTTCGTTCTCTACTGGATGACGGCCGCGCGGCGCACGCGGTGGAACCATGCGTTGCAGCGCGCCGTGGACTGGGCCCGGACGCTGGGAAAGCCGCTCTGGATCGTCGAACCCCTGCCGCTAGGTAGCCGGTGGCACAATGATCGGCGGCACAAGTTCATGCTAGACGGCATGGCGGATAACGCCGCCCGATTGGACGGCAAGTCGGCCGGCTATCATCCATTCGTTGAGCGGAAACCGGGCGAAACGCAGGCGTTACTCAATGCCCTGGCGAGGGATGCCTGCGTGATTGTGGGCGACGATCACCCCATGCCCCTTCACGCGATGCCGCCATGCGTGCCAGCCGTGCGCCGTGAATGGGTGGACGGCAACGGGCTCCTTCCGCTGCGCGTGACAGATCGCGTGTTCGCCCGCGCGGTGGACTTCCGCCGATTCCTTCAGCGCGTGCTGCCGGACCACCTTCCGACTGCGCCGAAGGCCGATCCGCTCGCCCGTCTTGAGCTTCCGCGCCCCGCTGCGTTGCCGCGCGAGCTGACGCGGCGTTTTCCCGCGGCGAGTTCCGAGCTGCTTTCCGGCCGACAAGCGGCACTGGGCGAGTTGCCCATCGATCACGACGTGGCGCCGTCGGCAATTCAAGGTGGCGAGTCGGCCGGTCGAAGGCGACTCCGCCGCTTTCTTGCCGAGGGGTTGCCCGAGTACCTTGCCCTGCGCAATCATCCCGACGACGACGTCACCAGCGGCCTCTCGCCCTACCTGCACTTCGGCCATGTTTCGCCTCACGAAGCGTTCTATGAATTGGCCCATCGTGAAGTGTGGTCACCCGATCGCCTGAGCGAGAAGGTTCGAGGCAGCCGCGAAGGCTGGTGGGGCATGAGCGAGTCGGGCGAGGCGTTCCTCGACCAACTAGTCACGTGGCGCGAGCTAGGCTACAACTTCTGTACGAGTCGCGGCGACTTCGATCAGTACGAGTCGCTGCCTGACTGGGCGCGGAAGACGCTTACCGACCATGCGGCTGATTCCCGCGAGATTGTGTACGATCTTGACGATCTTGCGGCCAGCCGAACGCACGACTCGCTATGGAACGCCGCACAGAATCAACTGGCGAGTGCGGGCCGGATGCACAACTACCTGCGAATGCTGTGGGGCAAAAAGATACTCCAGTGGTCCGTCTCGCCGCGCGAGGCCTTTGACATCATGATCGAATTGAACGACCGATTTGCGCTCGACGGCGAGGATCCGAACTCCTACTCGGGCATCTGCTGGGTTCTGGGCCGGTTCGATCGCCCGTGGGGCCCAGAACGGCCCATCTTTGGCAAGATTCGCTACATGACTTCGGAAAACACCGCTCGCAAGCTTCGCGTCAACAAGTATCTTGCTCGCTGGCGATGATTCCGCGGCGTAATCCGGACATGGCGTGCCGCTCTCGCATACTCGACGCAAAATGGGTTTCTTACACTCCACCCGGATCGGGGGGGCATGACAAAAGATCACAAAGGGAACGCGTCTTCAAAAAATCGAGGCATGGGGGGGATTGTCGACTGCTTTCATCCGGACCATAATCAAAGAGGCACAATGAATATTCCGCAAAAGGAGAGCCGCATGTCAGTCAACGGAAAACTCTCGCGACGCCGACTTCTCGGCCAAGCGTTAGGGGCGGCCGCAGTGTCGCTGTCGGGATGCCCCAACCCCAACCAGATGCCGCCGCCTTCCCAGCCGAAGCCGGTGCCACCTCCCGAGTCGGCACCGCAGGTAAAGAGCGCTACCCCAAGCCCCAATGAGCAAATTGCTGTTGGGATTATTGGTTGCGGTCGGCGCAATGGGCAGTTGGTCATTGGCAAGGGCGGGCAGGGCGCGCCGCCGCCGCATGCCCGCATTGTGGCCTGTGCGGATTTCAACATCGTCCGAGCCCAGCAGTGGGCACGCAACTATCGCGCCAAGGCGTATCACGACTACCGTGAAATGCTGGACCGCAAGGACATCGATGTGGTGATTTACGCCACGCCGGAACACTGGCATTATCTGCCGTGCATCCATGCGTGCCAGGCGGGTAAGCACATATATGGCGAGCAGCCTTTGAGCCATACGATCCGCGAAGGGCGGAAGATGATCGAGGCGGTGCGCAAGTACAAGCGGATTTTTCAGACCGGCGAGCAGCAGCGGTCGCATCCAGCCACTCGCAAGGCCGTGGAGTTGATCCGAAACGGTCGGATCGGTAAAATCCAGTCGGTCATCGGATACAACTATCCCAGCGCGTACGAATGCAATTTCACTGCCCAACCTATTCCGACCGGGCTGAATTGGGACGCTTGGTGTGGTCCGAATGAAGTGGTGCCCTACCACACCGACCTGTACCTTTCGCGTATTCCCTACGAACGAGAGAAGCCTTACTACACGCCGCCGGCGGAGCGGTGCGCGGTGGGCCCGGGCTGGATGTCGTTCTGGCCGTATTCGGGCGGCGAGCTGCCTAACTGGGGTTGTCACGGCCTGAGCATGGTCCATTGGGCCCTGGACATGGACCTCAGCGGCCCGGTTGAGATATGGGTCACTCCCGAGGAGAAGCTTCCCAAAGTGGTGTACGACACGCCGGACACGCGCGATCGCGGCGACGCGGCATGCTCGCAAACGGTCATTCATTACAGGTACCCCAATGATGTCGTGCTGACGCTCAGTTCCGTCGATCCGAGGCTAGGGGGCGGGGCCACGTTCATCGGCGACAAGGGCCGGATTACGATCTTCCGCGAAGGATACGAATGCGATCCCGTGGGCCTAGACGAAGATCCGCTCCCCTCGGACGCCGAGCGCGTCTACGAAAGCGACAATCACATGGAGAACTTCTTCGAGTGCGTGGTCTCCGGGAAAGACCCAATCATGCCAGTCGAAGCCGGACACAGCGTTGCTACGTTGTGTCACCTGGGCAACATCGCCCGGCGACTGGGCCGCCGCGTGAAATGGGATCCGGAAAAAGAAATCTTCCCCGGCGACGACGAGGCGAATGAGTACCTGGACGTGCCCAAGCGTAAACCGTACGAACTACCGACCGAAGTCTAAAGAGGACTACCATGACCTGGCGATCACTTACCGCCGCCTTGCTGGCGGCTTATGCTCTCGGGCTGACTAACTGCCCGGCTGATGACAAACCCACGCAAGAGCCGGCTGCCAACACGGCCCAATCGTCGATTGAGTACGTTCCCATGGACGCGCCCGAAGGCATGTCCCAAGCTGTGATTGTCCAGGGCACGCCACTGGTCTATACCCGCCAGTTGCTGCCGGTGGACAAGGCGGGAAAACTCGTTGGCGAAGATTCGGTCGACAAACAGATCGAGCAGGTCCTAGATAACTTGGAAGCCGTATTGAAGGACTCCGGATCGAGTCTGGACAAGTTGGTGCGGCTGAATATCTATGCGCTCGCCCCAACGACCGTTCCCCGCGTCCGCGAGCTGCTGAGCAAGCGTCTGGACGCCTCGGTGCGCCCGGCAATCAGTCCCGTTCAGACGCCCCTGCCGCTTCGCGGCGCGGTTGTGGCCCTCGACGCGGTCGCCACCGGGGCCGACGGCGGTGAAACCGTAACGCTCAAGCGTTGCGAGGCCGTGGCTGGCGATAAGAATCAAGCCGATGCGGCCGTGTTGCCGCGCGGCGGTATCGCCTATCTTTCCGGCGTGCCGGATGCCGGTACGATGACCGAATCGGCCGTGGTTCGTTCGATGTCCAAGTTGATGCGAACGCTTGAGCATCTGAAGCTCTCGCCCAAGGATGTCGCGCACGTGAAGATATTCCTTCAGCCGGTCACCTCCGCGGAGGAAGTCCTCGAGCTAGTGCGAGAGTTCTTCCCAGACCAGGCGATGCCGCCGGTGGTCTTCGTGGAATGGCTGGCCACGGTGCCGATCGAGA
>CAZASB010000060.1:0-18755 GCA_964487655.1 uncultured Planctomycetaceae bacterium | reverse complement strand
AAGAACGCCCTTTGTGCCGCGAAAATTGGGACAGTCCCCCTGTGAACGGTTACAGGCGATTTTTGGGCAGTTGAGAGAAAACTTGCCGCACACGAAAAGCGAAAAGCAGGCCACCGAGGGACGCCTTGCTCGCATCGATTCGACGCCATCTCGTGAACTCGACGCGGCTAGCGAAAGAGCGGCCTCATTCGGGAGGTTTGTTCGTGCTGGTCATCACTGCATCAGGAAGCCCCACCACCCCCCCCTTGCTGCCCGCGGCAACGAGGTTGCCTCGTACCACCACGGATCGACAGTCGCCGGCGACCTCGATTCCGGCAATTAATGTCGTCTGCCCTTCTGACGCAGTGACCAGACAGTTCGCCACCTGGACGTTGGTGCTGTCACTGATGTAGACCCCTCTGAATTGCGGGGCCAAAACTTGGCAGCCGATGAGCGTGACGTTCCGGCATTCGATCACGTCAATCGCGCCCCCTTCCTCCGTGGTTCCGAGAAGCCCACGGTCCACCTGCAGGCCGTTGAGGATAATGCCCTCGCTACAACGCACGGCAACTCCGTTTGCCCATTCCTCGCCGGGGGAGTTGTAATCGGGATTGGCATCAATGGAGTAGTTCCCCACGACGATGTTGCGACTATTCTCAATGAGCAGGGCGTGGGTGCCGCCCCGAATGCTGTTGCCGCTGACGCTGATCCCACGGACGTTCTGCAGGTGGATATTGACCTCCTGGCTACTGATGTGGTTGCCGGTGATGGCGAACAGGCCGATCTTGTCAGGCGAGTCGGGTGCGCCGAGCAGTCGGACGTTGGCCCCGCCCGGCGTGCGGACGGCCTGGATATCGTTGCCGACGATGGTTCCTTCTCGCACGCTTCCCCCTTCGCGAATATCAACCAGGACGTCGGCCGAGTCGGTCGCCTCGGCGTCGTAGTTGTACTCGATATCATTACCGACAATCTGGAGATTGCGGATCGAGGTGTGCTGGAGTCGAATGCCGCCCCGCTTGCAATAGCTGATATGATTGCCCGTGATATTGACCTGATGCAGGTCGACCATGTCGAAGAAGACGCCTGCCCCACGGCAGTCGTAGACATGGCTGTCGGCGATAATGACGTTGCGGTTGCTGGTGATGATTCGGTCGCGGGCGGCGTCGTTGGGCGTAAACCGGATGCCGTGGCGCACGCGATGGATGAGCACGCCGCGGACGGTCGGCTGCATGACATAGCTGAACTCGATTCCATCAGCTTCCGGGTGGGCGCTCGTGATTTCGAGGCCGTCTACCTGCGGCATGCGCTGACCTTCAAATACGCCAGGTTCGAAGGTGCTTGGGCTTGCGCTTCGGCGATGCGTGCCGACGAAGTGGAATGCCGGTCCGGGACCGGTCATGATCACTCGCCCGACGCCGCCTCCTTGCAGAGACATCCTTCCGGTTTGCTCCAAATCAATGCGAATGGTCTCGGCGATGCAGTACTCGCCTCTGGGAAAGTCAACGGTCCCATCTGGCGTCTCGCGCACAGCGCGGCGAATGGCCTCGGTATCGTCCGCCTGACCATCGCCTTTGGCGCCGAAATCCCGTACACTGGCCCCATGGGCCGGCGGCACCAGTGTGGTTGGCAGCAAAACTAGGCCAAGCGTCCCGAACAGGCCGATCATCTTCTTGGACAACACCGTCATTGAGTCACCTCCCGGGCATGCTGGTCATCGTGGTGGAAAGACAACAGTCGCGAGTCTAGCAGGGCTGGCGGAAGGTGTCAAATTGTAGTATCACGCGTGTGCGGCGAGAGCCTCGGGCAGCCACTCCGGGAGGTAGTTCGACATGAAGCGAATTGTGATCTGCTGTGACGGCACGTGGAACGTGCCGGACGAAGATGTCGAGGGCGTGCCGCAGGCAACCAACGTCACGCGGATCGCCAAGGCGATATGCCTGGAGGATCAGCAAGGGATTCGGCAACTTACCTACTACGGCACGGGCGTGGGGACGTCCGGTTCCACGATGACTCGCTACGTTGCTGGGGCGGTCGGAAAGGGGCTTACGGCCAACCTGCTGGATGCCTACCAGTTCTTGATGCGCGTGTACGAAGCGGGCGACGAACTGTTTCTTTTCGGGTTCAGCCGTGGGGCCTATACGGTTCGCAGTCTCGCTGGGATGATCAACAACTCGGGCTTGCTGCGGCCGGAGCATTCGACGGAGCTTGACCGAGCGTTCAACCTGTACCGTGCCCGCACCCCGGCCTTCCATCCCCGTCGCGAGGAATGCTCGTTGTTTCGTAAGACTTACGCCTGGTCGGACTGGCTTTCGGTAAGGTTTATCGGTGTGTGGGACACGGTTGGCGCATTGGGCAATCCGCTGCTGCTGATGTGGCGGCCACTCAGCCAGAAACATCGCTTTCACGATACCAACCTGAGTTCCACGGTAGAGAACGCATTCCATGCCGTGGCGATTGACGAGCAGCGTCGGAACTTTCCTGCGACGCTGTGGCACAAGCAGACCCACTCCGCTAACCAAGTGCTTGAGCAACGGTGGTTTGTCGGCGTGCATTCCAATGTCGGCGGTGGCTATCCCGTCACCGGACTTTCGGATATCTCGCTCGATTGGATGGCCAGCAAGGCACGGGCATGCGGCCTGGAGTTGGCCCCGTTAGAAACCAAACCGAATGTCATGGAGCCTTTGCAGAACAGTCGTTGCGGAGTCTACCAGTTGATTCCACGTTTCCACCGCCCGATGGCGCGGCCTGCTTCAGACAAGAGGGACACAAACGAGACGCTCGACGAGTCGGTCGTTCAGCGTTACCTTCAGGACGAACAATATCGTCCACCCAACTTGGCGGGTTTTTTCCGGCGGTTTCCAGATCGGTTGCCGTGAAGGCCACTCCGACGGAGATGCGCGGCGCAGGCACCACGCCCACTGGTTAGAGATTGGAGCGATTCGCAAGCAACTTGCCACCCAAGTTGGGCAGTCACCGAACGATTTGACGTCGCATCGGCGGCTATGGCTCCGCGCGCGGCTTGCGGCGCGACCGATCGTCATGGCCAACCCCACCGCGAAGCTGGGCCGGTTGCTCTTCGTGAAGCAGCATGCGGCCCATTCGCACCGCAACATCACCGGCTCGCAGTATCCTTGGATTCACAAGCCGGGCGGCGGCATCTACGTGCAGGAAGGACTCGAGCCGGGCAGCCCGGTCCGGGAAGTGCTTCAGAATCGGCTAGGGCCGGGGCACGTCCGGGGAATCGGCCTGTGGTGGGATGGTAGTCGCGTGGTGTTTGGCTATGCCCGACAGCCGAACTGGCCGCCATCTTGGGATTCGGGTTCGGAGAACTACGCCTTTGAGCTGCGAGGTCACAAGGAACCGGCGCAACTGTTTGAAATCGGCATCGATGGCGACGACTTGCGGCAGCTCACCGATCATCCCCAGTGGAGCGATCTGGAGCCGACCTACTGCGCGGACGGAAGCATCGTCTTCGCTTCCGATCGGTCGGGCCGTTCGAGCGAGTGCGGCCAGTTCTCGGCCGATCATACGGTCGTCAATCTGTATCGAATCGACGCCAACGGCGGCAATTTGCGGCGGATCAACGACAACAAGGATATCGATCGGCATCCGCATAGCCTCGATAACGGCCTGATCGCCTACACGCGATGGGAATACCAGGAACGTCATTTCATGGAGGTGCATTCGATCTGGACTGTGCGTCCGAACGGAACGACGGCCGATGCGCTGTTCAAGCAACATCTGCGCGCGCCATTCGGCCTGCGCGATACGCGGAGCGTGCCAGACTCGCCACTGCTGGTGCCGATCGCCACCGGTCACCATACGTTCGCCTACGGACCGCTGGTGCTCGTCGATCCTCGCGGCGGGATCAACGCGGCCGACGGGATTCGCATCGTCACGCCATTTAGCGCGCCGGAAGAAGGCGGCATGGCAGGCAAGCCGGTTGAGCAGCGCGGGGTGCCCGATCGCGGCGACCTGTACCATGGTCCCTGGGCCCTGAGCGAGACATGCTTCCTGGCATCGTTCAGCCATGCGCGACCGCCTTCGAGCATCGCGATCGGAACGAACTCCAGTGGGTTCGCCGTGTACTTCCAGGCCCTCGACGAAAACCTGATGGAGGTGCGCCGGATGCGGAGCCACGTGACGTTCCAGGCGGGCGAGGCGCGCGGGTGTGTCGGCTGCCACGAATCGCAGTCGCACGCGCCGCCGAAAACGGCTGACTTGGCGCTCGCGCTTCGCCGCCCGCCGGACGCTCCGGACTCGCCGCCGTGGGGCACCGAGCGATTGCTGGGTTACGAATGGCTTGTGCAGCCCATCCTGGACCGCCATTGCGCGGAGTGCCATGGGCAGACCGATCCCGAGGGTGGAATCGATCTTTCGGCCACGCGCGCCGGAGATGGCTTCGTGCAGTCGTTTCGGACCCTTTTTAGCCGGCGCGGTGAGAGTAACAAGGAGTATCCGCCCCTAGTTTCCGTCTCCGACCGTTTCGACAACGCTGCGGTGACCGCCCCGATGCAGTTTGGCTCCCATTGCAGCCGGCTCGTAATCGTCCTGTGTGAGGACACGCTGCACCGCCGGCAAGTGAAGCTCTCAGCGAACGAGTGGTGGACGTTGGTCACCTGGGTGGATGCCAACGCACCGTATCACGATGGGTTCCTCAACAAGCGTCCGGCAGGCGGTGGCCCGCCGCACAGGGAACTGCCATGCACTTAAGAAGGGAATTGACCCACCCGAAGAGGGGTATTCTGTCGGTAAAGTCATCCCGTTTCCTCTAATGGTGCTTGAATTCCTTCACACGCTTGCTATGCTAGTAATGGAGAGTTTCTCACAACTAGTTGGACCTAAAAGGAAGGGAGAGTCACCCATGTTTCGATCTGCTTGGAAACCATTGCTTGTTGGTGCGATTGCGGCAGCCATACTGTCTGGAAGTGCGATGAAGGCGAATGCCTTCTGGTGGTGGAATTGCTACCGGCCTGTTGCATATACGAGTTGCTACGTGACCCCGTGTTATACAATACCGTGTTATACGGCGAGTTATTGTTACGATCCGTGCGGATACACCTCGTGCGGCTACTACCTTGGCTGGCGGCCAGGGCCCGTGCGCCGTATGCTGTTCGGTCGGTACCGCTGGTACTACGGGTGCTCGACCGTGCCAGGCTATTGCTACGACTCGTGTTGCAGCACAAGCATGATGGTCACTACTCCGGAAGTCATGTCACAGCCCGCCCAGTCGCAAGCCGCTCAGCCTCAACCGGCACAAAGGCCGGCTCCGCAACCCGCTCCGGCTCCGGCGATTCCGGAACCGGCGAATCTCATGCCGACAATCATCCCACAACCCCAGAGCACTCCGGCACCTGCCGTACCTTCGCCAATGCCTGCGGAGCCTGCTCCTACCTCGCTTCCCGGCATGTCCGATCCGACGTTACCCCCGGCCGCCGCGCCCGGCTTCGACTTCAATCCGCTGGAGCCAACCCGGCCTAGCAGTTCCTATGTGCCGAAGCCGGAGAATAGCGCCCTGATTTCCGTTTGGGTTCCGTTCGACGCGAAGGTAATCGTCAATGGGTACGTGACGGAGAGCAAGGGGAGTCGTCGGCAGTTCGTTTCGTACGGCCTGCAGCCCGGCTACAGTTACAAGTACGAGGTCAAGGCCCAATTGATCCGGGACGGCAAGATTCTCGAGGATGTCCGTACCGTGACGCTGACTGCGGGCCAGGATACCTCCGTAGCGTTTGGATTCCAGTCGCTCCCATCGCAAGCACTGGCTTCCCAGTGGTAGAGGATGACGGCGGTATCCGTTGGTGAAATCGCCGGCTGAAGTGCCTCGTGAGAGGTAACGTGAGAGACTCACCCAGCCTCGTGCCGAAACTTGTTCGGCACGAGGTTTCTGTTTGATGAAGGGCCACTTGAATCGCACGGCTTCTGAAGACATAATAAGCAGTTTGTATGTTCGGGAGGCCTTGGGCACGCCCACCAATCCGGTAAGCCGTTGCCCACCCTATCCATGACTGCCGCATGGCAGTCAGAAACCACACCCGAGGAGAAACCCGTGTTTGACCACATCGCCGTCGTCGGCGCTACCGGCGCGGTCGGGACCCTGATCCGCGAAATGCTTGAGAGTCGCCGGTTCCCCCACCAAACGATTAAGTTCCTTGCCTCCGCCCGATCGGTAGGCAAAGAGCTTGAGTTTGCCGGCCGGAAAGTGGCGGTCGAGGAACTTCGCCCGGAATCGTTTGAGGGCGTGGAACTCGCCATTAGCAGCACGCCTGACGACATTGCCGCGGAATTGGCGCCCAAGGCAGTCCAGCGCGGATGCGTGGTCATTGACGAAAGCGGCTTCTGGCGCATGGATCCCAAGGTGCCGCTGGTCATTCCAGAAGTGAACCCCGACGCCGTCGATTCGCACCAGGGCATCATTGCAAGCCCCAACTGTTCCACTACGCAAATGGTGCAAGCGCTCAAGCCGCTGCACGACGCCGGCCGAGTGCGACGCGTGGTTGTCAGCACGTACCAGGCCACCAGTGGCGCCGGCGTGGGCGGCACGCGCGACCTGCTGGGCGGCACGCGGGCGAAGCTCGCCGGCGAGTCCTATACTCAAGAGGTCTTCCCCCATCCCATCGCCTTCAACTGTATCCCTCAAATCGGTAGTCCCAAGCATGAAGGCTACACCTCCGAAGAGATGAAGATGGTGTGGGAAACTCGCAAGATTCTGGGCGACGAGTCGATCCAGATTGTACCCACCTGCGTGCGCGTTCCGGTGTCGAACTGTCACAGCGAGATGATTCTGGTCGAGACGGAGCGCAAGATTACCGCCGCGGAGGCCCGCGACTTGTTCACCGCGACGCCTGGGCTTGCGGTCATGGACGATCTGTCCAACAAAGTCTATCCCATGCCCATCAATGGCGACGGCCGCGATGAGACGTTCATCGGTCGCATCCGGGAAGACATCTCTTGCCCAAACGGGCTGGTCTTCTGGTGTGTGAGCGACAACCTCCGCAAGGGCGCGGCCACGAACGCCATCCAGATTGCCGAGTTGCTAGTGGCCAAAGCCGGAAAAAACTGAGTGCGGTGGACGGGCCTCCCCTCGAGCTTCCCGCGTGAACAGTTGCCTTGCGGCCCACAACAGGTGGATGGCACGTGCATACTTTGAAACTGACCCTCGCCTACGATGGTACTGCTTACGCCGGCTGGCAGGTGCAACCCGGTCAGCCAACCATCCAGGAAGCCCTGGAGGCGGCCATCCTGAAAGTTACCGGAGAATCAGTTCGCGCCGTGGCGAGCGGCCGAACCGATGCCGGCGTGCATGCCTTGGGCCAAGTGGTCAGCTTTTCGACCGGCGCGTCGTTGCCCGGTGACGTGTTCCGCAAGGCGCTCAATGCGAACCTGCCGCGAGATATTGCCGTGCTCGACGCGGCCGAGGCGTCTGACGGATTTCACGCCATTCGGGATGCCGTGCGCAAACGGTATCGGTATCTGCTCTACGACGGGGCCCTGCGCGATGTCTTCTCGCCTCGGTTTGCCTGGCACTATCCTTACGGCCGGCTCGACGCGGCGGCCATGCAACGGGCCGCCGAGCCCCTGCTAGGCCGACACGACTTTCGCAGCTTCCAAACCAGTGGCGCGGAACGCAAGACCACCGTGCGCAACGTCCTTGACCTGACGGTGCGGCGGGGCCAAGCAGGGGAGAACGCCTCGCCCATGACCCCCAGCGGTCTCTCGGGCGAGTCCTCTCCTTGGATCACCCTGGAGGTCGAGGCCGACGGATTCCTCTACAATATGGTGCGGGCCATCGTCGGAACGCTCACCGAAGTGGGACGCGGCGCGCGGCCCGAGCACTGGCCCGCCGACGTGCTCGCCGCTTGCAACCGTCGCCGTGCCGGCCCGACCGCTCCGCCACAAGGTCTTTTCCTGGTAAGTGTGACCTATTAGGAACGATTCTCCCATGCGAGTCGCACACGTCATTACCAGGCTCATCCTCGGCGGAGCGCAGGAGAACACCGTGCTCTGCTGCGAGGATTTGCTGCATCACTACGGGAATGACGTCCTGCTGGTGACTGGTCCACCCCTCGGCCCGGAAGGAAGCCTGCTCCAACGCGCCCTGGCCTCGGGCGTGCCCATCCGTCTAATCGACTCGCTTCGCCGCACCGTCAATCCGTGGCGCGACGTGCAGGCGTACGTCCAACTCAAGGCAGTTCTGCGCGACTTCCGGCCGGACGTAGTCCATACCCACAGTGCCAAGGGCGGCATGATAGGCCGGGCAGCCAGTTGGTCGCTCGGTATTCCGGCCGTAGTACACACCGTGCATGGAGCGCCGTTCCACCCATACCAAAGCTGGCCCGCGCGGGCCGCCATTCGCGCCTGCGAACGATGGGCCGCCCGCCGATGTCACGCGATGATCAGCGTGGCCGATCGGATGACCGAACTGATGGTCGCCGGCAACGTGGCGCCTCGTGAGAAGTTCACAACCATCTACAGCGGAATGGAGGTCGAGCCCTATCTCGACTCGAACCGGCATCGGCAGCGAGTGCGAGACGAGTTGGGATACACGCCTGAACAAATCGTCATTGCGAAGGTGGCTCGCCTATTCCATCTGAAGGGGCATGAGTATCTCGTGCGCGCCGCCGAACAAGTTGTTCGCGCTGTTCCCAACGCCCGTTTTCTCCTGGTCGGCGACGGCATCCTGAAGGACCGCATACGTCGGCAGATCGACTCAGCCGGGCTGGGCGCATACTTCCAGTTCACCGGTCTTGTCCCGCCAGAATGCATCCCGGAACTGTTGGCCGCCTCCGACCTGGTCGTCCACGCCAGCCTGCGGGAGGGGCTTGCCCGCGTCCTGCCCCAGGCGTTAATTTCTGGTAAGCCGGTGGTCAGTTTCGACGTAGACGGCGCGCGCGAGGTGGTCCTTCCGAACGAAACCGGGTTCCTTGTCCCCCCGCGCAACGCGACCGCTCTGGCCGCCGCCATGATTCGGCTGGCCGCCGCGCCCGACCTTCGCTGTCGGCTTGGCCAGGAGGGCCGCCGCCGCTTTTCCGACGTCTTTCGTCACGAGCACATGACAGCACAAATCCGCCATATCTACCTTCGCCTGCTCGATCGTCCCGCCAAGCCCCCAGCGAAATGACCCCGTCGCCGCTGCTCGCCTCATGCGTTTTACCGTCACCCCGACCGTGCCTGTCTTTCTCCGATTCTTGCTCTCCCACGCTGCGAAAGATAATTCCGCGAGGGGGCATTACACCAGTAACTGGCCGGGATATGGGCAAGCGTATTGCACCAACGGACCTCGCGATGGTAGGCGAAAAGAGCTGAAAACAGTCACTTCGATGAGGCCGCTGCACCCGGACAGGCATGTTCTATACTCCTGTATTTCCAAGGTGATGGCGAACTTGCCGAAAGAAGGGTGCGTCTCCACGGAAATGGCAAAATGGGCAGATTCTATGCCAGTCGCTGGACTGAAATGGACGATGAGTACATATTGTAGGGTCTGGGTGGAATGTCCCGATCGCACCAAAAGAAGGACTATCACGCAGTTGCAGCAGGGGGCCATGCCGGGTACAATGGTGGCCTATGGAGGGTTCGGTCAGCTTGGCTGGGACTTCGTCCGGCCGCGTTTCAGTGAGTGTCATCGGTGAGTACGGCAACCCCAGGATATCTCGGTTCGTTTCGACTGCTCAATGCCATTCATACTGGGCACGCCAGCCAGATATGGCAGGCGTACGACGACCGCAAACGCCGCCGTGTATGCATCAAGACGCTGCTGGACCGTTTCCGCCGGGACCGCGAGCAAGTTGGATACCTGAAACGCGAATACGCCATCGGGCGCAATCTGATTCATCCGAATGTGATCAAGGTCGAGAACTACGACGTCGATCGAGGCCGGCCCTACCTCATCATGGAGTGGTTCGCCGCACCGAACATGAAGAACCTGATCCGGCAAGGCGTTGAACCGGTCGCCCATCTGCTCGAAGGTATTGTCGAGCAGTCGGCCGTGGGACTAGAGGTTCTCCACCAGTCCGGGTACGTCCACCGCGACGTCAAACCTGACAACTTCCTCGTGAGTGATACGGGCGAGGTGAAGCTGATCGACTTCGCACTGGCGCATCGCGTCCGGCGCGGATTGGCCAAATTGTTCGTCCGGGCGCCAAAGCTCCAAGGCACTCGTAGCTACATGGCCCCGGAGCAGATTCGCTGTGCCGCGGCCGACCCCCGGGCGGACCTGTACAGTTTCGCATGCGTAATGTTCGAGCTGCTTTCCGGAAGACCGCCGTTCACCGGCAGTACGGCCAATGAGTTGTTGAACAAGCACTTGAAAGCCGCGCCGCCGTCCCTGGAGGCCGCCGACAAGAACCTGACGGTCGAATTCGCCCAGTTGATACGCCGGTCGATGGCCAAGCGACCGGAGGATCGTCCGCAGTCGATGACCGATTTCCTGACCGATTTTCGCCGGATCCGCATGTGGCGAATCGCCCCACGGCCACCGCAACCTGAAACCACCAGTTCCTAGCTTTACTACCGATACGACAACCGCCGCCGGCCCATTCGAGATATCGCCACCGGCATCCGGTACAACACACTTACCTAAAAACAGAGGGTCCGCAGTCACGAAGCGAGCCCGCGACCTCAACCCAACAGAATCCCGTTCCGACCATGGCCACGAACCAACACCGTCTTCCACTTGAGCGACCGATTTACGAACTGGAGACCCGGCTCGAGAAGCTCGACGCCAAGACTCCGCAAACGCCAGAAATACGCAACGAGATTTTTCGGTTGCGCCGTGAACTGACTGACCTGAAGAAGCGCATCTTCAGCCAGCTCAAGCCGTGGGAAACCGTGGAGGTTGCCCGGCATCCGGAACGACCCAGGACCACCGATTATCTCGAACTTGTCTTCGACGATTTCACCGAACTGCACGGTGACAAGTTCTTCGGCGACGATCGGGCCATTCGAACCGGTTGGGCGAAGCTCGACACGCATCGCGTCATGGTGGTCGGTCACGAGAAGGGAAAGACGCTCAAGGAACGCAATGCCTGTTATTTCGGGTGCGCACATCCGGAGGGCTACCGTAAGGCCATGGCCAAGATGCGCATGGCTGCGAAGTTCCACATGCCGGTCATCTGCTTGATCGACACGCCCGGCGCATACCCCGGCATCGGCGCCGAAGAGCGTGGCCAGGCCCAGGTGATTGCCGAGTCGATGTTCGAGATGTCGCGGCTTGAGACGCCCATCATCTGCGTGGTCATCGGCGAGGGTGGTTCCGGCGGCGCGTTGGGCATTGGCGTGGGCGATCGAGTTGCCATGCTTGAGTTCGCCTACTACTCGGTCATCAGTCCGGAGGGTTGCGCGGGCATCTTGTGGAAGAGCCACACGTTCAAGGAGAAGGCGGCCGAGGCATTGAAGATTACGGCGCCCGATCTCATGCGGCTTGACGTCATTGACGAGATTGTGCGCGAGCCGCTCGGCGGCGCGCATCGCAACCATCACCGCATGGCCAGTATGTTGAAGCAGTTCCTCCGCGGCGCGTTGCGCGAGCTTTCGGCCATCCCTATCCCCGCGCTTGTGGACCAGCGTTACGCCAAGTTCCGCCGCATGGGCTCCTTCTTCGAGAACGGCCAGCTCCACGGTCCCCAAAAGGTTGAACAGCCCATCGCCGCCCCCGCGGCTCAAAAAACCTGCGTTTCGTAATGATCGCAATACGCCGCAAAGCCCCGAAGGATTCACGGCCGTCTGACGACGATGGTGGCGTGGCTCAACACGCTCGTTCTCTATTCATCCCTCTCCCCGTTGATTCTCCTATTTCAAACACTGCCTGCAAGAGAAACCTGTACTCGCATTCGCCGAGAAACGGCGTAATGTCTGTGATAGCGACGCGAAAGAAAAGTAGTCGTAAAGGCCAAGCTCGCGACGGAATGAACTCGGCACCGACACTGTGCTGGTCGGTCCGGCGGAAGCGAGATTCGTTGCGAGCATCGTCCAACGTCCGCCGAAAAGGCATTCCGCATCGTAGGCGCGGTCAATCGCTGGCGGCGTTTGGGTAGCCGTACCGATCCACGCTGAAGACTTCGGTTTGGGGCTTCCTCCGGCTGGGATCCATGGGCCGGTTCAAGTCGGGCGAGGAGGGATAGCCCAACGGCATCATGGCCACGACCTTGGCCTTCTTCGGAATGCCCAGTAGCGACTTCACCTTCATTTCATCGAACGCGCCGATCCAGCAGGTGGCTAAACCTTCAGCCACGGCGGCCAGCGAGAGATGATCGAGCGCGATGGCCACGTCGATGTCGATGCTATTGCCGTGCCCGCCCATGCGTTTGTAAGCCTGATCCGGAAACCCACAGCCAACCACGATGACTGGCGCGTCGGCCAGCCACTTCTGGCCATTGGCGGCCTGGGCCAGGTCGCGCCGCAGGCTTGCGTCGGTCACGACAACGAAATGCCACGGCTGGATATTGCACGCCGAGGGGGCCAGGCGCAGCGCTTGCCGCATCCGCGTCATCACTTCCGCCGGAATCGCCTTGGCGTCAAACGTCCGCACGCTCCGCCGTGTCCGAATCGCTTCCATCACGTCCATTGCGTCTCTCCCTGTTGCATGACGAGGTCCTTTGCCTATTGCGACATTGTATCGGAATACGCTTCAGCACCCCAGCCGGAGCTTCGCCCTCCCATTTCGCGACTTTGCCGTTCCCCGGCGAGCCCCTTGACAATGTACACCCGTATATTGTACGATTGTACATGGGGAATGCCTGATCAGCTCAACCAACCACTAGGCCAAGGGATGCCATGGACCAGTTCAAAAACCTGACTACGCGGCAGGGTGAAGTGTACACGTTCATTCGAGAGCGAATTCGTGCCCGTGGGTACGGCCCCACCGTTCGTGAAATCGGAGAACGATTCAAAATTCGCTCCCCCAACGGAGTTATGTGCCACCTGAAGGCACTAGAGAAGAAGGGGTTTATCCGGCGCGAGGCGAATATGTCGCGAGCGATTCAGCTTGCAACCGAGCCTGCGTATGACCGAAGCCTGCCGCTGGCAGGCCAGATTGCGGCAGGTGTTTTGCACGAGGCTATCGAACAGCACGATCGCGTCGATTTCGGCGTGCTGTTTGACGAGGCCGACCACGACTTGTTTGTGCTAGAAGTGTCAGGCGACTCGATGATCGAAGACCAGATTGCCGACGGCGACTACGTGATTATTCGCCGCCAGCCGACTGCGACGAAAGGGCAGATTGTCGTGGCCATTACGGATGAGAACGAGGCCACGCTCAAGCGATGGTTCCCCGAGCGTAATCGCATCCGGCTAGAGCCTGCCAATAAGGAAATGGCCTCCATCTACGTGAAGAACGCCCGCGTCTTGGGCGTGGTGGTGGGCGTAGTGCGGAAAGTGGCGTAAAGCCGACAATCGCCCTTCGGAGATACTACAATTTTGCGGTTCGGCGGCTGACGCGAGACCGGCGGCCGTCATTCCTTCCAACCAAGACATCCCTCATAACGCTACCCCCATGAATCCACTCCCGATGATCCGCCTTCTTGTCGTCCTGATCGCCGCTGCCACGCTGGCTGCCGTTGCCGCCGCCGAGCCGTTTGACCCTCAGCCATTTCAACCAACCGACCTAGCAACGCAGGCTCTGGACGTGAAGGTTGAGGCATATCGCATTTGGTCCGACTTCGCGCCGGGTGAGAAAGAGAACCGTCCTGACGGCGAGCAACCGCAGAACGACGGATTCGCTCGCATCCAGGATGTTACCTGCCCGACCATTTCCGTCTACCGCCCCAAGGCCGACACGCCGAAATCCGACTGCTGCATGATCATCTTCCCTGGCGGCGGCTACCAAATCCTGGCCTACGACCACGAGGGGATCAAGATTGCTGATTACCTGGCCGAGCGAGGCATTACGTGCGTCGTCTTGAAGTACCGCGTGCCGCGCCGTTATCCGGAACCGAACAAGAAGCACGTCGCGGCGTGGCAGGATGTTCAGCGGGCCGTTCGCGTCGTCCGCTCCCACGCAGGTGAGTGGGGATTCGACCCGGAGAAGATCGGCGTGATCGGCTTTTCGGCAGGCGGGCACCTGACGCTCATGGCAGCCACGACGTCCCAGACCCCGTCCTACGAGCCGGTGGACGAGTTGGACAAGACGGTCGGCTGCCACGTCAACTTCGCCGTTCCGGTCTATCCTGCGTACATCCTGGAAGACGGCAGCAACGGGCCGAACTCCGGCAAGGGGAACGACTCGGCGCTGGTCCAAGACTTCGCGTTTGATGCCAAAACGCCGCCGATGTGTCTCATTCACGGCGATTCCGACGGCTATTCGCCGATGGGTTCCGTAACGATCTACCACAAGCTGCGAACCATGAAGGTTCCCGCAGAGATTCACGTTTACGCCAAGGTTGGCCACGGCTTCGGGGCCAAGCCGACGCTGGACCCGAACAACCACCACGTTGGCGACTGGCTCAATCGCGTCTACGAGGCGATTCGCGCATTCGGGTTCTGACGGTCGAGCGTGGGATACCTAACCCCGGAAGACGTTATGCCGTCTTTCCAAGCGTGACGTCCTGGTTGAGCTTATTGTAGAGTGTTTTCAGACTGACGCCCAACTCCTGGGCGGCCTTCGGCTTGTTGCCGCGGTGTCGGTCCAATGCGTCGTGGATCGCCTGGATTTCAAGTTCCTGTAGCGTACATGGAGCGGCGAATTGCAGTACGCTAGCCGGACTCGTGCAGTCGCCGAGTCGGGTAGGAAGGTGTTCCAGGCGAATGGGCGGTCGGTCGCAGAGGATTAGAGCGTGCTCGATTACGTTGGCCAGCTCTCGCACGTTACCCGGCCAACCGTGAGCCCGCATCGCCTCGTTCGCTTCAGGGCTCAGCAGTTCGTCGCCCGGCTGCACGGCAGCGCCGAATCGGCGCGCCAGGTACTGCGCCAAGATCACAATGTCGTCCATGCGCTCGCGCAGGGGCGGCAAGGGCACCTCGAACGTGTTCACGCGGAACCAGAGATCCTCACGAAACTCGCCCACCTTGACCATCTCGGCCAAATTGCGATTGGTCGCGCACACCACGCGCACGTCGCACCGAAACGGTTCGTTCTCGCCCACGCGACGAATCTCGCCGCTTTCGAGGAAACGAAGCAGCTTCGCCTGGAGGGACTTGGGCAGCTCGCCGATCTCGTCGAGGAACAGCGTGCCTCCGTCAGCTACCTCGACCAGCCCGGTCCGATGCTCCTCGGCTCCGGTAAACGCACCCTTGCGGTGTCCGAAAAGCTCGCTCTCGATAAGGTTCTCCGGCAAGGCGCTGCAGTTGATGGGCACAAACGGCATGGCTGCGCGCAGACTGCCGTCGTGGACGGCGCGAGCGGCAAGCTCCTTGCCCGTACCCGTCTCGCCAAGAATGAGCACCGTCGAGTTAGTTGGCGCCACCTTCTCAATCAGCATGCGCACGCGACCGATGGGCGCGGAGTCGCCGATCAGCTCGGAACTGCCTTCGATGCGAGCAAGCCGTTGCTTCACCGCAAGGTACTTGCGCGTTAGCTCGCGGCGATCCGCCACGCGCGCGAGCACGGCCTTCAGGTCGATGAGCTTGCACGGCTTGGTCAGGTAGTCGAACGTGCCGTAACGCAACGCATCGATTGCCGTTTGCATGGTGCCCTTGCCCGTGAGCACTACAGCTTCCGTTTCGGGCGAAAGCTGTTTGGCGCGGGCAATCACCTCAATGCCATTGGCGCCTGGCATGTCAAGGTCGACCAGAATGCAGTCGTACGTATTCCGCTCCAATGCCGCGATGGCCGTGGTCCCATCCGGACATACAGTCACTTCATGACCCAGGCGAGGTAATTCGCGCCGCATCAGCTCTTGCAACGGCTGCTCGTCGTCCGCAAAGAGAAGTCGTAGTCGCTTGGTGGTCGGGATCGATTCGCTCATGGTTCGTCAAAACTATTTCAGGAAGGGCGGCCGCGCCTGCCCGCGGCATGCCGTGGAATAGGCTTTCAGCCTCTCATTCCCTGGGATACTTTTCCAAGTGTCATTCCGCAGGTTATTGTTTGGCGATGTTCAGGCGGCCTCGCTGTACGTTTCGTCATGCGTTGCCTGCCCAGCAATCGGCAGGCGGATACGGAACGTGGCTCCTTGACCGGCACCGGGACTGTAGGCTTCCAACTCGCCGCCGTGGTCAGCGACAATCCGATACGTAATCGACAGCCCCAGGCCGGTCCCCTGTCCCTGCCGTCGTCGCGTGAAGAATGGCTCGAAAATGTGTTCAATTACGCCGGGCTCGATTCCGTAGCCGTTGTCGCGGAATTCGATCTCGGCGGTTTCGTCGCGCGTCTTCACGGCAATGTGGACATAACCATCTACATCGACACTGTCCAGTCCGTTGGTCAAAAGGTTCAGCACCACCTGCTTGATTTCCCGCGGATTGACGCGGCAAAACACCGCTTCGCTCCGATCGAACTGAACGTGTTTGTTCTGATACCGTCCGAGATGGCCAACCATGTCGATCACATCCTGAATCAACTCGCCCACTTCGGCATCTTGACGACTCACCTGCCCGACGCGAGAAAAGTCGAGCAGTTTTTCCGTAATCTCTTTACAGCGGAATGCCTCGGCTTGTACCATGCGTAGATAGTCGGTAATGACCGCGTGCTCCTCTGGATCGACCGATTCCTGTCTCGCGAGCACGTCGGCGACGCGTTCTTCAAGCGATTCCGCACAGATGGCGATGGATGCCAAGGGATTATTGATCTCGTGGGCAACGCCGGCCGCGAGGAACCCTACGCTGGCAAGCTGCTCGCTGCGCACCACCTGCTTGGTGCGCTCTTGGACCTGGCGATCGAGGTCGTCGCGAATCGCCTGAAATCGCGAGGTCATGTCGTTCATGGCACCGGCCAATTCAGCCATTTCGTCGTCGGTATTGAGTCGAATCCGGTAGTTGAAACATCCGGCCGCCACGCGGCGCGACCCGTCAATGAGCACCCTAAGCGGCCGGACGATCCACCGGTAGAAAAGCTGAACGAACAGCGCAAATAGTAGCGCTGCCGACACGGTCGTCACCCAGGTGCCCACAATCAACGCCCGATACTGCACGCGCACGTCGTCGGCAAAGCCTTCAAGCTTCTCGTGTAGATGGCTTGGTAGTTCACCGGAGAGCGCTTGCAGGTACTCCAGTTCGGCATCGAGTCGGCCGATTCGAACGTCGTCGAGCATCCAGTCACCAGCCTGTTCCGCCTCATGGACGCGTTCCAGCGCAGCATCGATCTTCGCGACCGTGCGCCATTCGCGCTGGTTGTCGCCCATTTGCGAGTCAGTTTCCAGCTTGGCCTCCAGCCGAGTTCGATAACTTGCCAAGGTCTTTTCCACCTGATCGAGTTGCAAGCGGAACTGGTCGCGCACCATGCGTACCCGGAGCGGCATCCGATCGGCCAAGGCGCTCGGAAAGGTGGCCGCCCGCAAGCCCCGCAGCTCACTTAGCGTAATGCGTAAATCTCCCACACACCTGGCAAGTTCAGCCGCAACGGGTAGCTCGGCCACGCGTGTGCTAAGACTCTTGACCAGATCGCGATAGGCATAGGTCGTGTACAGCGCATTGCGCGACAGCGCCCCCACCGCCAGGACTAACAGCCCTAGCCCAATGAGAACCTTGACACGAATTGGCCATTTCAGCAGCAACGACGATCTCCCTATCGCGGACTCTTCACATAGGCCCGAACAAGGTTGCGGAACGATCCGTGCCGGAGCTAGGCACTCCGCCGTGATACACGTTTGCACCGCACCGCCGCCTCCACTCGCCAAACAAGCTAAAGCTCCGGCGGACCTTCTGCTTGGCTATTCCAGCCTGTTTTGTGGTGAATCGTCCGGCCTACCCCGGACGGCAAAGTGTATCCAGCCGCCTGCCGCAAGGCAATACGAATAGAAAACACACACGCGGCCTATCATGGGCAATCTAGGAGAGCCAGCAAGTGTCGGCTCGGCCTTGATGGGCTTGATCGCAACCTTGCCAACTGACGCCAGTGCTAGCAGTTTTCATTTTGGAACGCCAATCGGAAGCTGTGTAACCCTACAAGCGGGCTGGTTATGGCTCTGCGGGGCACCCAGGGCGCATAGCACCAACGGGCGTGCAAGCGGGCTTCACGCGACGATACAAGAATATCAGGCCACCCGGCGGACGCTACGTGGGCGGGCGGGTAGCGAGAGGTGGCTCAAGAGCCAGTCGAAGAGGTCTCGCGATGCCACGCCGTAGAATCGCCCTGCGGCCGTGCTGCCATCGTTACGTTGCACCGCGTAGTTGTGCAAGACGGTCAATGCCTGCAACTTCCGCTTGGTCAACTGGTGCAGAGCGTGGTGCTTTAGCGACAGTTGGCCGTTGCGTCCTTCCACGCAGGAACTACTCCGCTGAAAGAAGTCGGCGCACTGCTGGGCTTTGTCTTCGAGATCGGCCTTGAGTTTGGGGCTGAACGTCCCCCAAAGACCATTCGGAGAACGCGCCTTCGCCTGAATTTTCGCCGCCAAGACTCGTAGCCGTTGCTTTTCTTGGGCGGTGCTGGCCTTCTCCGCAACGCGACCCAGATAGCAGGCTGGGATCAACTCCTGCTGTAGCCATTGTTGGACGGGGAGACTGATCTGCCAAGCGTCCAACCGCGTGGCAACCATCGTCCAAAAGAAGGCCAAAGTAGCCTGCATCGAGTCCAGAACACGACGGGCTTTGGCGAGTTTGTCACGGGCATGGGCTCCAAAGGACGGGGCGATGAACTCAGTAGTGCAGCGTCCTCGGCGGCACTTCCAATTGGCCCGCAATCTGGCGGCAGG
>CAZASB010000059.1:0-18767 GCA_964487655.1 uncultured Planctomycetaceae bacterium | reverse complement strand
TCCCCTTCGCATTTAGCGGCGAAAACTGCCTGCGCCGCCCCGTGAACGGTTACAAAGGGGCAAACCAACAAGCGACTGATTCGGCAACGGGAAACAGTCACCTACCAAGGGCTTTTCCGTTTGTATCGGTTGATTCGCTGGCGCAATCTAAGAGAATTGCGCGACCGAACTGGAAGATGTTGTCTCGGACATGCCGTGCAGCTTCACTATATTCCACATATTCCCAAGCCGCCGTCCTTGATGTCGCCTGGATGCGGCAAAACCGGTGTAATCGCTTAGCCTTGCCTTGTGGCCCGGTCGATACACGTCGATAGGGGCGAGATACACCCAGACATCGCCATTCGGCAAAACTGACGGGATTTTGAAACACCGAAATTTCGCTACTCGGCGGGATTGAGAGGATTTATGGCGCGAATTCAAGCAACGACCGGTTTGGTTACGGGCTTGGAAATTGCCGATCTGGTCGAGAAGCTCATCGGAATTTCGGCTGGCAACCGCAACAAGCTGCAGACCCGAACCGACACGTTGCTCAAGCAGCAGGTGGCCGTCGCTACCCTGGGCGGGCTTGCCTATTCGACGAAAGTCTCGATCGAGGCCCTGGGCAAGACGTCGAACTACCAGAATCTAAAGGCCACATCCAGCAATTCAACGGCTCTGTCGGCAACCCTGACCGGCACGCCTGCCGTCGGGACGTACGAGTTCACGCCCCTTCAGGTAGCGCAAAGCCAGAAGAATCTCAGCTCGGGGTTCAAGTCGGCCACTGACGCGATCGGAGCCGGCACGGTCACCGTTCGCTTCGGTGATCACGTGGAGCGGGCCGCGTCGCTCAGCCTGATCAACGGCGGGGCTGGCGTAACCCGCGGATCCATTCGCATTGGCGATCGGAGCGGAGCCACCGCCGCGATCGACCTGTCCACCGCGAGGTCTATCGACGACGTGCTCGCGGCAATCAATGGCAACACGACGATCAACGTGACTGCCACCACGCGCGACGGCCAGATCGTTCTGACCGACAATACGGGCCAAGCGAGCGCAAACCTTCGCGTGCTGGAAGTCTCCGGCGGACGGACGGCCGCATCGCTCGGCCTCGGCGGAATCGACACGGCCTCCAGTGTCGGCGTGGGTGCCGACGTCTACAGCCTCTTCGATGACCTTGACCTCGACTACCTCAACGACGGTGCCGGCGTATCGGTCAGCACCGTGTTGCCCGACGTCTCGTACACGCTCCGCGATGGAACGACCGGCGCCATCGACTTCAGTCCGACCGACTCCAGCGAGACGGACGACACGATCCAGAAAATCATCGACCGAATCGAGGCGGATTCCGACGGAAAGCTGCAAGTTGAAATCGCGGAAGACGGCCGACGGCTCGTGGTGACCGATACGACCACGGGGGAGGGGGAGTTCACGCTCACCGCCCTGAACGACTCGGCGGCCCTTGCCGACCTGGGGCTCGACAACGCCGCCGTTGACGGCGTGATTATCGGCGATCGGATCCTCGGCGGCCTGCGCACCGTCACCCTATCGAGCTTGAACGGGGGACGGGGCTTCGGTGAACTCGGCTCGATCCAACTGACCGACCGAAGTGGCGCGTCCGCAACAGTCGACCTGAGCGGCGCCGAAACGCTCGAAGAGCTTGTCCAGACCATCAACGCCGCTAGCGTTGCCGTTCGCGCCCAGGTTAACCAGGCGCGCAATGGCATTGAGTTAGTTGACACCTCGGGCGGCACGGCCGGTAATCTGATCATCGCCGACGCCGACGGAACCGGTACCGCCACGAAGCTTCAGATCGCCGCCGACGTGGCCAAGTCCACTGTCAACAGTGGCGATATGCACCTTCGGATTGTCAGCCGAAATACCTTGCTCTCGTCGCTCAACGGCGGATCGGGCGTGGCAAACGGGCAATTTCTGGTTACTGATAGCACCGGTAAGTCGCGGACCGTTACCATCAAGTCTGGAACCGTGGATACCGTTGGCGACGTCATTGACGCCGTCAACCGCCTCTACCTTGGGGCAACGGCCGAGTTGAACGCGACGGGCGATGGCATCTTGCTGCGCGACACGGCAGGCGGAGCCGGAACCCTCAAGGTCGCCGAAATCGGTGGTGCTACCGCGTTCGACCTAGGACTGCTGGGAACGGGAACCAGTGTCGAGGCCAACGGGCAGACCGAGCAGCAGATTGACGGCTCGATGACGCACACCATCGCAATTGGCGCGACCGATACGCTAGAAGATCTGCGGAACACAATCAACAAGCTGGGCACCGGTTTCTCGGCAAGCACGTTCAGCGACGGCTCCGTACGCCCCTGGCGGATGATTCTCGCCAGCGACCATGCCGGCAAGGTAGGCTCGCTGGTGGTCGACACGTCACAGGTGGACTTCGATTTTTCCGTGACCAGCGAGGCGCAGGACGCCCTGTTGGCCTTTGGAGCGGCATCCAACACCTTCTCGGCCGTGTTGGTCACGTCGAACAACAATACCTTCACCAGTCTGGTCAATGGCATGACCCTGAAGATCGGGGGCGCCACGGGAACCACGGTGTCGGTTACTGTCACCCCGTCCTACGCAACCGTCAAGGCCGCGGCGGCGAACTTCGCCGAAAACTACAATCAGTTCCGCCAGCATCTCACCGAACTGACTGCGTACGACTCGGCTACCGGACAAAGGGGGCTGCTCAACGGCGATGTCACGATCATGCGAATGGAGATGCAACTGACTCGGCTAGTCACGAGCAGCTTCAATGTCGGGGGCTCGTTTAGCGTTTTGGAACAGATCGGAATCCGCTTCGAGAAGGACGGCACGCTCTCGTTCGACGAGAACGCGCTCGACACCGCGCTGGAGAGCGATCCAAAATCGCTCGAAGCGCTTTTTACAACCAAAAATACTGGAGTGGCCGCCCGTTTTGCAGTTCTCATTGAGCAGCTTGCCGGCGAGAAGAATTCTCTACTGGCGAGGCGGCTGGATGCGATGGACGATCGGATCATCGACGACGAAAAGCGAATCGATCGCATGAACGCTTCCCTGGAAGTGGAACGCGAGCGACTGCTCATGTCGTTCTACAACATGGAACTTGCCGTCTCGAGGATCCAGAGCAATCTCGATTCGCTCGATTCGATCTCATGGATTACCGATCAATACAGGGCGAAGAAGTAACTGGCGGTCCATCCCTGGTCTACCATCTATCGCGTTATGCGAAGAAAGAAAAGGATTGTCTTTATGGATTTCTCGGTTCGGAATCAGTATCTCAGCGCGGAGGTGATGACCGCCACGCCCCAGAAGCTTCAGCTCATGGTGGTCGAGGCAGCGATCCGTTCGTGTGAAAAGGCCCGCGTCTTCTGGCGGGAGGACGACCGTGGCGCCGCCTGCGAGGCTCTAATTCATGCCCAAGCGTGTATGGGTGAACTGCTCGGCGCGCTAAACACCGATTGTAATGCCAACCTGGTCGGCAAGATGGCCTCGGTGTACCTGTTCATCTTCCAGCGGTTGATCGAGGCTAACAACAACGCCGACGAAACGATGCTCGAAGAGGCCCTTCGCGTGCTCCACGTGGAGCGGGAGACCTGGCGGAAGGCGTGCGAGAAGTTCACGGGGGGCCCGGCGGGGGACAGTGCGTCGATCGACTTTGCCAGCGAACGGCCTACGGCCATGCCTATCCCACTGGTCGATCTATCCGGCGACTCCAGCATGTTCGATACCGCATCGGCCAGTCGGTTCTCGCTTGAGGCCTAGCCCATGCCCGATCCGGCGCTTTCGTTCCTGATGGAAGGGCAAGAGGCGGGTGCTCGATACTGCCTGGCGGTCCCCGGCCGGCCGCCGTTGGGAACCGCCGGCTCGCAATTGGGCCGCGCCGCCGGCGAAAGCATGGAGTTCATGGACCACCGGGAATACCAGCCCGGTGACGATCTGCGACGTCTCGACTGGGCCGCGTTCGCTCGAAGCGACAAGATGATCGTGAAGCTCTACCAGCAGGAGGTCAGTCCTCACCTGGACTTGGTCATAGACGGTTCGCAATCCATGGCGCTGGGCGATACCGAGAAGCCCCGCGCCGCGGCAGGCTTGGCCGCGGCGCTATGTACGGCGGCCGCCAACGCGGGCCATACCCATCGAGTATACCTGACCGGCGGCGGCTGTCAGCCGATTGTCAACGGCGCGGAATCGCCCACGCTATGGCAGGGACTCGCGTTCAACTCCAGCGAGAGTCCACCGGAATCGTTTCGCGTGCTTCCGCCAGTTTGGCGACCGCGGGGGATTCGAGTCTTCCTGACCGATCTGCTCTGGCTGGACGATCCGCTCGAATTGCTTTCTCCGTTGGGCCAGGGAGCGGCGGCGGTCTATGTCATCCAGATCCTGGCGGCCGATGACGTCGAACCGGACCACCAGGGCGCCGTTCGCCTGGTCGACAGTGAAAGCGACGATGCTCAAGAGGCCTTTCTCGACGCGACGGCCCTGGCCCGCTACCGCGACAACCTCCGGCGCCACCGTGACAACTGGCGGCAAGCGGTCCGCCAAGTTGGCGCCTTGTTCGTCTCGCTCGTGGCGGAAGAGGTCTGCCGCAATTGGGACCTCTCCCCGCTCGCGGAAGTCGGGATTCTGACCGTTCGCTAAGCTGGCCGGCAGCCGAGCAAGAACGCCACCCGTGTTGCCGAAACGCAACGTCGTCTCGGGGGCATCCGTGGGTATCCCGAACTGCCAGGCGATTCTGAAAGCCTTATGACGTCGGGAATTGCGGCCACGGCGACAGTTGCTCCGATTTCACGGAAGAAATGGCGCGACGCTTGCACCATGCCGTACATGGTATCTCGTGCGTTTCCAGAAGGAGCAGCCATGAATCGTATCCTGTCCGCCGTCTTTGTCACCGCCGGTGTCATCCTGTTGGTTTGGATATTGGTGGTCAGCTTGTGGCCTCGGCATCAGGTTGAGATACCGAAGCCGGCGGCCAAGGTTGTGGCGACGACCGCCGGCGTCGGGCTGGAGCGGCCGACCGGTGCTGAATCCGGCGTGCCAACCCTTGCGCCGCAGCGACCGATGCTGCCCGAAGCGGAGCATGACGCCGCTCGGAGCGTTACCTATGTGACCATTGAAGTGGAATTCGCCGGTACAGCCGCGCAATGACGATTCCGATCGGGTCCGATCTCCTGCAAGGTGCTCTCGTGCAAATTGGCGCCGCCAACGGCACGGACGTATGCCGGCACTGGGGCCGGCTTGACCGATGCATCCTTCAGTCAGCCATGTTTCGCTACGCTCACGGGTTCGATGTCCTGTGCCAAGACGGCTATTCGGCCGCAGGCAGTATTCCACACGTTCGCCGGGAGCAAGAAGGGACTATCACGATGAACAGCGACAAGCACGCACCGGGACACGAGAACTTCTGGACCAGCGCGCATTCGTAGGATGGCCGACGCGGCCGTGATCAACCCAGCAACGCCAGACCAAAAATGATCCAAAGGGGCATGGTCACGAGGCTCACAAGCGAGGTGCTCAAAACCACGCGCATCGCAATGCCCGGATGACCGCCGAAAAATCGAGCCATGACAATCGGGAACACGGCCGACGCCTGCGCAGACTGGATGACCAGCACGCATTTCAACTCCGTGCTGACCGGAAGGATTAGGGCCAGGGCGACAAATCCCGCAGGTAGCGCCAGCAATCGGAGTCCGAGCGACCATGCGACGATCTTGGCGCTATCCGCCGTACTGAAACTGTTGGGACCCGGACGCAGTTCATCGGCGATCGTGGCCCCGACCAGCACAATCGCCAGGGGAATGGCCGCGTACGAAAGCAGTGCTATCCCATTGAACACGGGCGACGGAATGAACTCTCGCAGGCCAAGCAAGTTCAACGCAACGGCAATGATGATGGCGATGCTCGGCGGGTTCAGCACGTGGCGCCACCAGTCACGTCCCAGCGACCCTGTGAGCACGAGCAATCCGGCTGTCCAAATGGCCAGCTCAACCCCAACGTTGAATACGAACAGCACGCCAAGCGTGCTGTTGTCGAACAGGAGTTCCACGAGGGGAATGGGAACGAACCCATAGTTGAATATACCAACGCAGGTGGCAAACGTACGCCGTTGAGTCACTGACTCGAGGCCAGTTACTCGGTGCCCCAGTCGGGCGGCGCCCAAGGCTACCAGCAGCCCAACCGCGCACAGGCCGTAACCCAGAAATGGCGGAACGATTAGGTTCTCCGCATTGCGTAGCGACGGGTTGTCGACCACAACGCGGAAGATCAGGCAAGGAATCAGCACGCGGACGACCAGATGCAGCAAGCTCTTGTCCGCTTCAGCCGTCAGCCATCCTATCCGGCGCAGCACCATGCCGGCTCCGACCACGAGAAACACGGACGTAACAACGCTGAGGATCGATTGCCAATGGTCGGGCGGCATGTCAGAGACTTTCTCCACCCACGGCGACAGCCGGTTCGGGCGGTTTGGGAGTGGGGTTGGCGGGAAACTCCAACTCAATCACACGCATGGCCTTCCAGCGACCCTGGAAGAAACGGGCCAGATAGATACCTCCCAGCGCCGTGATCCACACAGTCACGACGGCCCACGACCAGAGCAACCCCAAATCGAAGTAGGTAACCCCCAGCCAGACTGCGAGGACCGGCATGGGAGAGACCACGATCGTGCTCAACAGCACGAACCGCATGTCGCCAGCACCCTTCAATGCGCTAACGAAGATCATGTTCATGGCATCGAACACGCAGTACACGGCCACGAAACGCAGCAGCGTCACGGTCAAGTCGCGCAATGCGTCGAACTGCTCCGGCGTGGTGCCTGCCTTGTGACCCAACAGCAGTAGGTCAGGGACAAGCACATACACCAGCGCCATCGAACTCATGTAGACCGTACTCATCCAGTAGGCGGTCCAAGTAGCGCGTGCGGCCAGGTCGGGCCGGTTGCGGCCGAGCTGCTGGCCCACTAGTGTCGTCACGGCGATCCCCATGCCCATCATGGGAACCCATGCCGCGCTATTGACGTTGAACGCCAGCGTGGTGGCCGCCATGGCCATGGGGCCCAGCGCGCCGACCAGCAGATTGAATACGGTGAAGGCGGACACCTCGACAAACATTTGCAGCCCGTTGGGCGAACCGAATCGGATCAGCCGCCACATCAGCGCCGCGTCGAATCGCTTGCCCGTGGCGAGCCCGTATCGCTCAACGTGGATCGGGCGCGTCATGAGCCACCAGTAGACCAGCATTTTGAACCATTGCGATGCGGCCGTGGCCCAACCTGCCCCTTCAATACCCATTTCCGGAAAGCCTAATCGTCCGAAGATCCAGACGTAGTCGAGCACGATGTTCATCAGCGAGGCGCAGCAGTCGACGACCATCACCACTCGCGTTTGGCCTCGCCCGGTAAAGAACGAAGCGAGCGATCCGGACATGACTGCCGCCCCGGCGCCGAAACACAACGTCTGGAAGTAGACAGACTCCAGGGCCGCCAGTTTCGGATGGTGTCCCGCGGCGGCAAACAGGTGTGGAGCCAGCGGGATCAGCAGCAGGAACAGAGGCGTTACCCACAAGCCGATGCGCACCCCTTGCCACACGGCCAGTCCGATCCGCTCCGGCCGCCCGGCCCCGTTGTACTGCGCAACGAACGTGTTGACATAGGTGGTCAATCCCAACGGGAAACACAGGAGCATGAAGTGCGTCAGGCCGGCCGGCATCGACGCGGCCATGGCCTCGGTATCGTGCCACAGCAGGAACATGCGGTCCACGAAATGCATCAGGCTCCACGAGCCGGTGGAAATGACCAGCGGCAGCGCAACGGCAAGCACATCCCGTCCGCCGCACGGACGGCGCCACCAAGTCGAGCTAGAATGAACTTCGTTGTCCATCACCCGACCAGGAGCACGATCAAGCGTTTCGGCCCGTGGACGCCCAGGATGAGAATCTTCTCAATGTCGGCCGTGCGACTCGGGCCGGTCACCAGCACCAACTCGCCGCGAAAACTGGGCTCGGTCAGCCACCGGCTAATTTCCTCCCACGCCGACGGCAGATGCTCCCGCAACATGTCGACGGTTGCGACGACCACACACGTTTCGGGCAAGTAGCACATCAGTCGTTCCGTTGCCGTTCGGTTCACTACGAGGCAACTGCCCGTGTCGGCCAGCAGACACTGAGCCTCAATCAGACCGGCCGGAATCTCCGCGAGCGAGGCCGTCGGCATATCGTCTGCGGCCCACGCGACGCGCGCCCGGTCGAGCTTCGCCGTGGCTTGTCGGCACAGCGGGCCGTCCACGGCGGCGATGGTCGGCCACTCGGAGCCGTCAACAATCTCGACGAGCGTCGTTGCCGCATCCTCCAAGGTCGGGCAGCGAACCAGCTCGCCCTGGACGGCCTGAAGCTCATTGGCGAACCGGAGCGCCAGGGCGGCCGTGTCGCTCGTTGCGCGGGGCCAGACCTCGGGCACGGGCGGACGCTCAACCGCTTCGGTACCCGCTAAATTACTCTGAATCGCCTGCAAAATCGTCTCGCGGCTGCTCATTCTCGCTCTCGTTGATGGTTCTACCACCCTCATCTTCCTTCTGAGCATACCGCTAAATTGCCCGTCTTGCTACCGGCCCCGGCCGTGTTCCCTTGTTGTTGTACTGTAGCTGGCTAGAAACGTAGGGTGGGTGGTTCTGGATGTTTCAGCAGCCGGGTTCATCCACGCGTTACACGGTGGTACGCGTGCCGGTCGTCGTCACATGACCGACGTGCTTCGCGAGGCGTGTTTCTAGAAGCGCGTGGATGAACCCGGCTGCTGAAACATCCAGAACCATCCACCCTACACGGCTTAGGCCAGCGCGTTGCGGCAATATTCAACGCACTTGGCGACTTCCTGGACGGCATCCGAGCCCTCGGGAATCGAGTACTCCAGCTCAATGTCGGCCGGGAAGGTGAGCTTGTTGTCTCTCATGTACCGAAGCACGGGCACGATGTCCGTGTCGCCCTGGCCGAACGGCGTGTTCGGGCCGTTGTCTTTCTTGCGATCCTTCAGGTGGACGCTGAGTATCCGTTCCTTGTGCTTCTCAATCTGCGGAAGGGACATCTCGCTGGTCCCGGCAACGTAGTGGCCGATGTCGAGGTTGATCCCAAGGTACTTGCCGTACGAAAGGATGGGGCTATCGTACGTCGTCGCGTCGATCTGGGTGTGGTTGTGGAACCCGATCATGATCTTGTGCTGGTCGGCGATGGGCCCGAGCCGCTTGGCCGCCAGTTCGGAGACCTCTCGCGTAATGCCCCTGGCGCCAAGCGCCTTGGCAACTTGGAAGTAATAGTCGATATGTGCGTCCGACATGCCTTCGTTGCCGATGTCGCCGAACTTGACAATGTGGATCCCCACGCCTGCGTCGCCGTACAGCTTGCCGAGGGCTTTGAAGCCCTCCATGACCGGCTTGGCTCGCCATTCTGCCATGGGCTGCTTCTCGGCGCCGGTAGCCGCGCGCGCATATTGCTCGGCCGGCCCGCCCATCAGCTCGACCGAGCTGATGCCGCACTTCAGAATGTATTCCAGCAGGTTCTCGGCCGAACCGGGCAGAGAACGATAACTGTACGTAATCACCCCGATCTGGACGTCGTTGAACTTGGAATCGGGGCCGGCGACCGAGGCCAGGGCGCTCCTGCCGGGAATCATCGACGATGCGGCCAACGCGGCCGTCCCGCCGAGAAAGGCGCGTCTGGACAGCGTCGGGTTTGTCTTCTGCATGGCTTTCCTCGCGAATCAGGTTTGAGCTTGACTGAAGCGGCTTACCGAGTGGGCCGCGCCCCTCGCAAATAGCCGCTCTTCTCCATCCGTTCAATGATACGCCCGGGAGATTGCCAATGCAAACCAGCCACTCCTCTCCACCTTGGGGCCTGTTGATTTAATCCACTATCGCGGCGAACCGCCACAAGGGGCTGCGCGCACCGGAATGCCACACCACAAGATATTTCGCCTCGGAGAGGCGAGCCACTGTAAATCAACAGGCCGCTTGCCTCGCGGGGCGGCTCCCGTAATACTGGGGCTATGATCGATATCGCACAATCCATCGAACGGCTCGAAGCGAACATCGGAAGCGTCGTGCTCGGCAAGAATGAGGTCATCCGCCTGACGGTCGTAACTCTTCTGGCGGGTAAACACTTACTTCTGGAGGATGTGCCTGGAGTTGGGAAGACCTTGCTGGGCAAGGCGCTTGCCCGAAGTCTGGGCGGCCGGTTCCACCGCATTCAGTTCACCCCGGACCTGCTGCCGAGTGATATTACCGGTAGTAGCGTGTACGAAGGCGCCTCGCAAGAGTTCCGCTTTCGGCCAGGTCCGGTGTTCGCCAACGTGCTGTTGGCTGACGAGATCAATCGGGCAACGCCTCGCACGCAGAGCGCGCTGCTGGAGGCGATGAACGAGCGGCAAGTGTCGGCTGACGGTGAAACGCACATGCTGCCGCAACCGTTCATGGTCATCGCCACGCAGAACCCGATCGAGTTCGAGGGCACCTACCCATTGCCGGAGAGCCAACTCGACCGATTCCTTCTGCGTACTCCGCTTGGCTACCCGGCCCGTGAGGCGGAACGCGATATCCTGGCCAGCCACCGCGAGGGCGAACCGGTCGACCGGCTTCAACCCGTATTGGAACCCGAGCAGGTTGTTGAGTTGCGGCAATCGGTCCGAGCAGTCAAGATGGACGACGCAATTCGCGAATACCTATTGGACGTGATCGAGGCAACTCGCCGTTGCGAGGAGTTGCACGTGGGCGCAAGTCCGCGGGCGGCGTTGGCACTGTACCGTGCATCGCAGGCATTGGCTTTGATTGAGGGGCGGCAGTATGTCGTGCCGGACGACGTGAAGCAATTGGCCGTGCGGGTGCTGGCCCACCGCGTGATTCCCAAGGGCTACCTGCACGGCGACCGCCGTGAGGCGGTGGAATCGCTCATGGAGCGTTTGATCGACGACGTACCGGCGCCCGGATAGGCAGATGCTTGGACTCGTGTGTCCGTAGCCTGTCGTCAACCGAAAGATGCCGATTGATGATCCTTACCTCGCCGTGGATGCTGCTCGGGTTGGTTGCCTTGCCGGCGCTGGCGGCGGTCTATTGGTTCCGCAACCGCGTGCGGCGCGTGGTCGTGTCGAATCTGGCGTTCTGGGCCGATCCGCGCGCGCCGCGGCAGGGAGGGCGCATTCTGCACCGGATGCAAACGCCGCTGTGCTTCTTCCTGGAAATCGCGGCGATAGTTCTCATGGTCATCGCCGCGGCGGGACCGGCCCTGCCGAATCGCAACGTGGTGTATCCATTGGTAGTCGTATTGGACGATTCCTACTCCATGCAGGCCCACGCGAAGGCGGCGAAGGACGCCGGCGAGACCGAGCCGCCGCGCGTGCGCGACCTTGCGGCGACGGCTCTGGTCGAGGAACTGCGGCGGCGGGACTACGCGGCCCGGTTCGTCGTGGCAGGCGTGCAACCTCGCCTGGCAGGCGAGGCCGCCGAGTCGCGCGCCCGAACTGACGACGTCCTGAAGCAATGGACCTGTCAGAGCCCCACGGCCAACCTGTCGGCCGCGGTCGCCCTAGCAGCGGAACTGGGCGGCCCGGCGGCGAGAATCCTCGTGCTGACCGATCATGCGCCGGCGGTGGAGATTGCCGGCGGGCAAGTGCAGTGGTGGGCGTTCGGCTCGCGGCTTCCAAACATGGCCTTTACCGCCGCCGCCCGCACCCGCCCCGCCGATGGCGAACGCGTGCTGCTGGAACTGGCCAATCTTTCCGGCTCGTCTGGCAACGCCACCATGACCCTAGAGGGTGGCGAGTCGGCGACGGCGAGCAATCGCAGCTTTCTACTGGCAAGCGGCGCTGCCACGCAGCTTTTCCTGAACTTGCCGGCCGGATCGCCCATTCTGCACGCAACGCTTGGCGACGACGCCTTGGAAATCGACAATCGCGTGACACTGCTCCCGGAGCCAACGAAGCCGCTGCGCGTTACGGTTGACATTGCCCAAGCGCCGCTACGGCAGGCCGTGCGGCACGCCCTGGAGGCCACGACCGCGACCGTCGACGCAACCGAACGGCCCGAGTTGGTCGTGTGCGACAGTTCGCGGGCAATGGCCGGCGAGGCGTGGCAACTAGAAATCGTTGGCGGCGACGATGCCGCGGCATACGCCGGTCCGTTCGTGATCGATCGCAATCACGCTCTGACAAAGGGGTTGTCGCTACACAACGCTGTCTGGTCGGCGGTGGCGAATCCACCGGTCGGCGGCCTGCCCATCATTACCGCAGGCAACGTGCCGCTACTCGCCGAAAGCGAGGATGCGGCCGGAAGGCGCCGCCTGCAAATGGGATTTGTTGCCGGCACGTCGAACTTGCAAGACATGCCCGACTGGCCCATCCTGTTCGCCAACCTGGTCCAGTGGCGGCGCGCTGGCCTTTCCGGAATTATGACCCCCAATGTCCGACTGGGACAGACCGTTTCCGTGACACTGGCGGGCGAGCCGGGTCGCGTGCAGGTGATCGACCCGTCGGGAGCGCGGCGCGACCTGGAGCTGCGCGGCCGGCATCTGACCCTGCCGGCGGAAACCGTCGGCCTGCACGCCATTCGCGCGCCGGGCGCGGAGTATGCGTTCTCGTGCAACGCCCTATCACGCGACGAGTCGGACCTGACCCGATCGGAGACGGGCCGCTGGGGCCGCTGGGACGGCTCGGCCGTGTACGAAGAGCAGCGGATGGGACTCAGTTGGCTCCTCCTGCTGATGGCCATGACGGTCCTGACGGCGCATCTGGCCGTGGTTGCCCGGGGCGCTCGGGGAGGAAACGCATGACGCTGGCCGATCCGTTCTGGCTTGTCCTGATCATCCCGCTGGCCATGGCGATTTGGCTCTGGCCGTTGCCCTCGCGGCTGATGCTCGGCTTGCGGTGCGCGGCCGGAATCCTATTGCTTCTGGCATTGTGCAGGCTGAGCGTTCTGCTGCCGGTTCGCTCCGGCACGGTGGTGCTGGTGGCCGACCGAAGCCTGTCCATGCCGCCTGGAAGCGATCCGTTGCAGAAAGAGGCCGCCGACATCGTGTACGCGGCCATGCAGCCGGGCGATCGGCTTGCCATCGTGTCGTTCGCCGAGACGGCGGCCGTGGAGCAGTCGCCGCAGGCGGGGCAGTTCAGCGGCTTCTCCGCCGAGGTTGGCCGCGATGCCTCGCGGCTGGCCGACGCCGTCGATCTGGCCCTGTCTCTGGTGCCCCGTCAGTCGCCGGGTCGCATTGTCGTACTGTCCGATGGCCACTGGACCGGGCGCGACGTGGCTTCTTCGGCCGCGCGGGCAGCGGCGGCCGGCGTGGCGGTCGATTACCGCGCCCTGGAGCGACTTTCGGCCGGCGATCTGGCCGTCCAGCGCATCGAAGGGCCTGAGTCAGCCGCGCCCGGCGAGTCGTTCATGATTACCGCATGGCTCCATGCGCCACGGGAGCAGGCCGTGTCCTATGAGCTGCGCCGCGGCGAGCAAGTCATCGCGCGCGGAACGCAGGCTGTTCCGGCGGGCGCCAGCCGTCTGGTGTTTCGCGATACGGCCGCCCAGGAAGGAACGCGCGAGTACCTACTGCACGTTCACTCCGAGGGCGAGGATCCCGTTCCGGAGAATAACCGGGCCCGCCTGCTGGTGGGCGTGCGAGGCTCGCGGTCTGTCCTGTGCGTCAGTTCGAGTGGCGCCTCGGGGCTTGCCAACCTGCTGGCCGCCGGCGGGCTGGAGGTTCGACCCATGGCGGCGGCGGGGTGCAACTGGACGCTCGAAGAGCTGGCCGGCTACTCGGCCGTCGTGCTCGAAAACGCGCGGGCCGACCTGCTGGGGTACATCGGCATGGAGAACCTGGCGGCATGGGTCTCGCAAAGCGGCGGCGGACTGATGGCCACCGGCGGCAAGGACGCCTACGGGCCCGGCGGCTATCACAAGAGCCCGCTCGAACCGATCATGCCCGTTTCCATGGAGCTGCGGCGCGAACACCGCAAGCTGTCGCTGGCCATTGTCGTGGCGCTGGATCGGAGCGGAAGCATGACCATGACGGCGGCCGGCGGGCGGACCAAGATGGACCTGGCCAACCTGGCCACGGCCGAGGTGGTCGATATGCTGGGCCCGATGGACCAGTTCGGCTGCATTGCCGTCGATAGCGTTCCGCACGAAATCGTGCCTCTTTCCGACGTCACCCAGCGCGAGGCGATACGCGGCAAGGTGTTGAAGATCGACTCGATGGGGGGCGGCATCTTCGTTTATGAGGCCCTGACCGCCGCCGCGCGAATGGTCCTGCCTGCAACCGCCGGAACCAAGCACATTATTCTCTTTGCCGACGCCGCCGATAGCGAGGAGCCGGGCGACTACAAGGGCCTGATCGGGAAGCTCGGAAAAGCCGGCGTTACGGTGAGCGTGGTCGGGCTGGGCACGGAGCGCGATTGCGACGCCGGCCTGCTCAAGGACATTGCCCGGCGCGGCGGCGGGCAGTGCGCGTTTACCAACAATGCCCAGGAGCTGCCCCGGCTGTTCGCGCAAGACGTGTTCCTCGTCGCTCGCAGCGCGTTCATCGAGGAGCCGGTCGGCGTTCGCTCCACCGGCGGCCTGCTGTCCATTACACGGCAACCGCTGGGCCAATTACCGGGTATCGGCGGATACAACTTGTGTTACACGCGTCCAGGCGCGAACTTGGCCATCGTCTCGGAAGACGAGTATACCGCGCCCGTGCTGACCGCCTGGCAGGCTGGCTTGGGCCGCGTGTTGTGCTACGCAGGCGAGGCCGACGGTGAGTACACGGGCCCGATTGCCGGTTGGGAGCACGCGGGCGACTTCTTCACCTCGCTTGCCCGCTGGACGGCCGGTGGCGCCCAAGGGTTCAACGCCGGCGTTGTGGCCACGCAGGAGCTTCGCGACGGCGTTTGCCGAATCGAATTGCACCTCGATCCCGATCGTGACGCCACGCCGTTCAGTCAGTTGCCGGAACTGAGGGTTCTTTCAGCACGGCCCGGCGAGGCTGCCCGGCCGCGACAAGCCCGAATGACCTGGGCCTCGGCCGATACGCTGCTGGGCGAAATCCCGCTTAGCGGTAGTGAAACGGTTCTGGCGACCCTATCGGCGCCGGGCATGGGGCAGGCAACACTCGCGCCCGTGTGCCTGCCGTACTCGCCGGAGTTCCTGCCGCGCGAGACGGGGCGCGGCGCGGAGTCGCTCCGGCGACTGGCCGTGGCCACCGGCGGGCGCGCGCGAGTGGACCTGAGCGAGGTCTGGGCCGACATTCCCCGCGCGCCGCAATGGGTTTCCTTAATGCCCTACCTGCTGCTCGCGGCCGTGTGCCTGCTACTGCTGGAAGTGGCGGAGCGCCGCACGGCACTGCTTTCCATGCTTGCCAGAACGGTTACGTTTCGTCGTCGCCGACTGGTGGAAAGCGCGCCGGAGCCGGCGGCCGCGCCGCGTGCAAGAAAGACGAAACGGCGGGCCGCCTCGGTTGTTGGTCCAGAGCCGGATCCCGAAACGCCGCCTGCCGCCCAGCAGCCAAAGTCGCCACCCGCGGAACAGCCGGCCAGCGAGAGCATCGCCGATGCCTTCACCCAAGCTCAGCAGCGCGCTCGCCAGCGCACTCGTCGCGGGTGATAGTGGAAAGCGGCGCGGGAAAAGCGAACCGATCGCCTCGACCACCAGTACCCCCAGGGCTTCGCCCTGAGCTGACGAGTTGGCCGCCCTTGGCGGCAGTGTATGGCCAGTTCGATCGGCACGCCCGGCCAAAAAACGGCCCCGCTGGGCTTGCCCCAGCCGGTTTTATGACTGGCCAGCTACAGCCCCATGGTAGCTTGACGGGCGAACTCCGCGTGGAGTTCTTCCCAGCGGCGGGCCATGTCGTGCGCCTTCTCGGGCTGCGCCGCGGCAAGATCGTTCAGCTCGTTGCGGTCTTCCGCCAAGTTGTAGAGTTCCCAGCGGTCGCCGTTGTCGGTGCGCGAGACGATCTTCCAATCGCCCACGCGGAGCCCTCGATGGCCGGAATGCTCCAGGTAGATGAAGTCGCGGGTAATCTCCACGTCGGCCCGCAATGCCGGCATGAGGCTGCGACCGGGCAACGGAGGCGCGTCGGGGGTGGGCGGCTGGTATTCGATTCCGGCCGCGTCGAGCATGGTGGGCAGGATATCGACGAAATGGCCGGGCGTGGCTCGCAACCCGCCGGCCTCTCGCTGGGGAATGCCCGCCGGCCAGTGGACAATCAGCGGCGAGGCCGCGCCGCCTTCGTGCGTCCAGTGTTTGTGCAGCCGCAGCGGCGTATTGGCCGCAGTGGCCCAGCCGGGTCCGATCGAGAGGTAGGTCGCCGCCGAGCCGGGTGGCGCGTTGCGGTCGTGCCCGTCGCCCCGCACGATGAGTTCGGCGCTCGCCCCGTTGTCTGACATGAACAGAACAATCGTGTTCTCGCCATCGCCCATGGCCCTGATCTGCTCAAGAACGCGGCCCACTTCCTGGTCGATTCGGTCGATCATGGCCGCGTGGATGGCCATCTTCTCGGCCTGAAAACGCCGCTGCTCGACGTTGAGCGTGTCCCAGGGAACGGCCCGGCCGACCTCGCCCGGCCCGAACACCTCTTCCAGCGAAAGCCGCGTCCACGCGGGGCCGGCGCGCTGGGCAATGGGCCCGAACCACCGCGCCATGTCGCGCGTGATCATATTCCAGCCGGGCACAACGTCGGACTCCAGCGGCGGAAGCTTCATGTCGCTGGCGACGATGCCCGTGGCCTTCATGCGTTCGAGCCTGACGCGGCGGATTTCATCCCAGCCGGCATCGTACTTGCCGCGGTACTTGTCGATATCTGACTGCGGCGCGTGCAGCGGGAAGTGGGGTGACGTGAACGCCAGGAACGTGAACCACGGCGTTCCTTTGTGGTTCTCGTCATGCTCCCGGAGGAACTCGATGGCCCGATCGGCCATCTCGGTGGTCGTGTAGTAGTCCGTGCCCGGCTCGACCGGCGGCAAGCGATGGTCGTCCAGCAAGTGGACCTTGGGCGAGAAGTTGTGGTCGTGATCCTTCAGCCGATAGGAGCGGTGGAAACCGCCGTCGGCCACCGGGCGATCCGCCAACGCAATATGCCACTTGCCCGAGTGATAGCTGCGATAGCCGGCCCGTGCCAGATATTGCGGCACAAGGCGCGCCCACGGCGGCAGGGTGCGCAGATCGCGCCGCACTGGGTCCATGCGCACCTGCTGCGCGTAGTAGCCGGTCATCAGAACAGATCGCGAGGGCCAGCACCGGGCAGTCGAGTAGAAGTGCGTGAACCGCAGGCCCGTCTCGGCCAGCCGATCGAGGTTTGGCGTGTCGATCTCCCCGCCGTAGCAGCCCAGGTCGGAGTAACCTGCATCGTCCGCCAGAATCAACAGGACGTTCGGCCGCTTTGGCGGCGCGGAGCCGGTGGCCGATCCGCCGCCGATGGCAATCAGTAGGAGAAACGGGAGTGCGAGCATGGTCTCATTTCTCCATCAGAAGCGGACGGAGCACGCGGTCGAACTCGACGGCCTGCCGGTAGAATCCCAGGTCGTTCGGGTGCGACGAGTCGACGGCGCCCTCGTTGTCGTCGCCGAGTAGTTCATCGCCGGTGATGTAGTACAAGTGCTTCACTCCAGCGGCAGTCAAGTCGTCGTAAGCTGCCTTGAGAGCGGCGTGGTTGCCGTCGTTTCGCGCTCCCTTTCCGGGCCGGATCCAGGCATCCGTGTAACGGCGGTCCTCAACGAGCACGATGGGAGTTTCAGGATGCGCGGCCCGCAACTGCTCGACCAACGGACGCGTTCGCTCGGCCGTCTGCGCGCCGCCGAGGTTCGGGCAGCAGTCAATGACGTACATGGCCGCGTCGAGTTCGGCCATCAGGGCGGTCACTTCCGGCTCCATCCGGCCGTTGCCGGAGAAGCCGAGGTTGATGACCGGCCGGTGGTACCAACGTCCGAGAATGGCCGTGTAAACCATGCCCGGCCGCGATGCGCAACCACCATGCGTGATGGACGTGCCGTAGAACACGATTGGCTTGGCCCGCTCGGCCGGATAGTCGGGCGCGTCCTCAATGGCGTTGGCGGCGGGAACGCCCAGTTCGACCGAGGTCACGCCATTGTAGAGCGGCAGGTATAGCAGATACTCGCGGCGTCCCGGCTTAAGGCCGTCGGCCAGCATGGTGGTTGTGGTCTGGCCGGCGGGCCGACCGTTGGCCACCCACCGCCATATCCCCTGCTCGTCTTTTGCGTACAGATCGAGCCCACTCACGCCGGTTGCCGGCATGTGGGGCATGGCGAGGTTTGCCTTGGTGAGCGTCCACCGGGCTTGGATGGCCGTGGCGTCGGTCACGAACCGCACAGCCATGCCGGCCGAGTCGCGGCTGAGGTTCCACACGGCGTCGCGCACGACCCCTAGTGCTTTTTCCGGCAGCCGATCGTACGGGGCGGCGACCTCGGTCCATCCCTGCCCCTCAACACCGAATTGCCGGACGTCGTACCACCGCGCGCCGTCCGCTTCGGTGAAAATAGGCTCCGCGGCAAAAAGAAGCGTGGGAAGCGTACAAACCAGCACTAGCATCAAGGAAATCAATCGCGACATGGGGCACCTCTCCGAGGGGTAGCGAAGCAACGCAGGACAGTTGAACACCGGCCCGTATTGTACCCGCCACCAAAACCCGAGTGCAAGCATCTATTCAGGATAGGCCACCCGGCCACCGAAACATTCCGCCGCGGGTCAGCTTTGGAAACGACAAGCTGGAAGCTTATGCCATGGAAGAGACAATTTAGCCCGGATTATTCATCTACGTAGGGTGGGTCAAGGTCGCGTAGATCGTTG
>CAZASB010000058.1:0-18944 GCA_964487655.1 uncultured Planctomycetaceae bacterium | reverse complement strand
TCAGCCGCTTGTAGTGGCTGTGAACGGCCACGGCGAGTACCTTCTTCGCCTGATCCTGGCCAATGACGTACTGGTCGAGCTTCTCGACAATCTGCCGAGGGGTAAGCACCTTGTTGAACAGTTGCTTACTCGTGCCCCGGCGCCGGCGCTCTTGCTCGAGGATCGACTGACACAGGTCGATGCACTCGCCGCAGATATAAACGTCGCCCGGTCCTTCGACCAGTGGTCCCACGTCGCGGTAGCTCTTACGACAGAAGGAACAGAAGGCATTCTTCTTCGTAGTGCCACTTCCGCGGCGGCCTGTAGTGAAGTCGCGTCCAGAAGGCATGTGCGTCGATCTTTCCCTTTGCGGCGGTCGTGCTCAACTGAGAGTTACTACGATCGGTCAGGCACAATGGTTTCGCGACACCAAACCAATTCCGCGAAACTTCCCGAGGAACCGAACTAACCGGAGTCGCTGCCGAACTCGGCGTTGTCGGCCCTAACCCTTTCCGTCGTCATCGTTTAACTGATGCCGTAACTGCTCCGTGACGGTGCCTTTTATTGTTCGGTATTCCTCGTCGCTCAGCCCACCTTGGGAATGCAGTTCGCGGAATTTCGCCATCAATTCATGGGTGTCGAGTTCCTGTTGTACGGAGTGCGGTCGGATTTTCGAAACGAGATAGGCCGCCACCGCAATCAAGATGGCCAAAAGCGCGAGCCAGACAATAAGCTCTTCAGTACCGCCTCGCGGCAGCCAACCCCATCCGCCGGTGGGCACTCGCCCGCCTGCTACCCCATTCGACGTATCGTTCGCCACGATATGTATTATGTGCATCAGGTCCAACAAAGTCCAGTGGGCAAATCGCGGCGACCGTTGGCGCGGGCTCTCTTTAATCGGCCCAACTCTTCGCCATTATACCCTGTTTGCCTATACGATTCCTTCAGTGCTTTCGGCTCAAGTGGCCAGAATGGCCCGGCCGATACGATCTGCGCTGGAGTGTACCCGCTTCGAGGCCCCGTGAAAAGGGATTTCGCAAGCTGGAGCCCCGCTTTCAACCGGGATTGTTCACCGCAAGGTAGGCCGAAACTCCAACAACCCAGAGAGAGTCTTCTATGAGTTTTGGGTGGATCGGGCCAGTGGTGGCCTTGGCGGCTCTTGGCCCCGTGGACGGAACGTCCATGGGTCGGCACGCCGTGCTGCCGGAACCCATCGTCACGCAACGAACGGCGTTTGCCATTCCGTTCAACCTGCCGCCGGCAAACGATCCCCAGCTAGCGCCCATTCAGGTGACATTGTCCTTCTCTCGTGATTTGGGCGCGAGTTGGGCGCCTTACGGGCAGGTAGCGCCGGAGAAGGGACATTTTGTCTTCCAGGCCAACGCCGACGGCGAATACTGGTTCAACATCCAAACTCGCGACCGGGCCGGCAATCTCTTTCCTAGGTTCACCGGGACGCCTGGCCTGCGTGTTCGGGTTGATACCACGCCCCCTCGGGCCGAGGTTTCCGCCTGGCGAGACGAGGGCGGCGCATTGACCACGCGATGGCGGATCGAAGACGCTAATTTCCGGCCCAACGGCATTACTTTGTCCTACCGGCCCGTCGGGCAGGTCGAGTGGCAAGACGTGGCGCTGGGCAGCCACCATCAGTCGAAGTCGGGCGATACGCACCTTGGCGAGGTCACCTGGTGGCCCGGGCAAGATGCACGCGCCATCGAGATTCAACTCCAGGTTACCGACGCCGCAATCAACCGTTCGGTTGCCACCACTCGCGTGGAAATGACGACGGCCGATCAACTGACCGCGCATCCATCACCGCGGCCAGACTCGGCAATCGAACCTCGGCCGGCGGACACTTACGGGCAGTCGTGGCCGGCCCAGCCACACCCTCCGCTTGCAGGATTGTACTCGCCGGAACCGGCGCCTGCCACGGTCCCAATCCCGACAGACGATGTCCCAGCAGACAGCGTCCCCGCCGGTCATGTCCCGACTGGCCCCGTTTCGGCTGGCCCCGTCCCCGTCGGTCATGTTCCCGCTGGCCCCGGCCCCGCCGGGCAGCCCACGCCCGAGAACACTCGCTCGGTCAACTCTCGCTTGTTCGAGTTAGAGTTTGATGTCGATGCGTCGGCCGTCTCCGACGTTTCCCACGTCGAACTCTGGGGAACCCGCGACGGCGGCAGTACTTGGCGAAGCATGTCACTACACCAGAATGGTCAAAGTCCCATCCTGGCAAAAGTCGACGCTGAGGGCGTCTACGGCTTTCGCATCGTCGTGCATGGCGAGACCTCGGTGGGCCGTCCGCCGCAACCGAACGATCCGCCCGACATAAGGATTCGCGTGGACTTGACCAAGCCGGTCGCTCACATTGTCTCGGTCGAGGAAGGCGCCGGCCCCGAAGTGAATCACTTGGTTATTACCTGGACGGCCACGGACGAGCAGTTGGCCGTCGAGCCGGTGAGCCTGGCATACAGCACCCAACGCGGCGGGCCTTGGACTAGTATCGCAAAGCAACTACCGAACACGGGACGCTTCGCCTGGCCGTTGCCCGATGGCGTCAAGGGGCCGATCTACCTTCGCCTGGAGGTGCGCGACGCGGCAAGCAACACGGCCGAGTTCGAAACTAGCGAGCCCGTGCCCTCGGAACGCGGCGCGCCGAAGGCATTCATCCGAGAGGTTCGACCGCTAGGTGATACCTCGCAGGGCGCCGCTCCCCGCCGCTACATCTTCCGCTAGACTGGACGATTCATCACAAGGCTACTTCTCGAGCACGACGTGTGAGTGCGCCGGGATGTCGAGTTGGACGCGGCCTTCGGGTGCGTCCAGCGGCTTCCCCGCAGGCGCATGGCTGCCGCTCGTGTGCAGCGACAGGGGCCCCTCGGCCCACGGCAGCACGGTGTCCAGCGTAATCGGGGCATCGGTCGTGTTGTGCATCAGCAAGAGCCAGTGGCCCCCGGCTCGCACTTCCAATCCGCGGAGCCCCTCGGGCGTCGCGATTCGCCGCACGCTATCCGCCGGCGTACACCATTCGGGCAGTACCTCGACGGTGAAGAACTGACGCTCGCCCTTGGCGTAGGCAAGCGGCTTCTGCTCGCCGGTCTCCACGGACGCCTTGTCGCGCAGCACGATTTCCATGCTACGGAACTTCTCGGGCTTGTCGATGTAGAACGTCTCGGACTTCTCGGTGATGACTTCGGTATAGTTGTGTTCGTGCAGACGGCAGGTGAGCGCGCCGTATTGGAAGAGCGTGGCGTCCTTCCGCTCAATCGACTTGTTCAGCCCGAAACGGATGCGGCCGTGAATGGAATAGGCCTCCTGGTCCGAGAGGGGCTCGATTTCGAGCACGCCCACAAGCCGGTGCGGCGTGAGGAGCCATTGTTGATTGCCAGCCCAGTCGGTGAGCGTCGACTTGCCGCCCCAGGCCACGTTCTGGATGCGATAACGCGTGGTGAGCGTGGCGAAGTCCTTGCCGATTGTGACGGCGTTGTGTTCATCCTGCGAAAGATAACGGCACTCGCGCCACCGCCGGCAGTTGCCCTCGTCCTCCTTCCGCGGTTCCAGGCGGTACTGGTTGGTCACGACCTGCAACGCGGCGTTGAGCGGATAGCGGCGGGTCGGTTCGTCAACGACCATGGCGCCGACGAACGTATCCTTGCCCTGCTGGTCTTCGCCGAACAGCCGCGTGGTGCCGCCGAAGCTCCATCGTCCGAAGCGGCCGCGGGGGCCTTCCGTGTTGCGATCGAATATGAGGAACTCGTCCGGCAGCGGCTCATCCTCGATATCCGGCCGATACAGCGCGGCCGCGTAAATGGCGTAGTAGCTGTTCGGCTTCTCCCATTGGAGTTCGTCCTTGGCGACGCGGCGATTTTGCGGGCAGCCGGTCATGCCGGCGACGATCTCCGGGCCCAGGGGCGAAATGCCGCTCCAGTAGTGCTTCCAAAAGCAATCGGTGTAGTATTCGGGCACGCCGCCAGGCTCGACGTTGTAGGGATAGTACGGCCGGCTCTTGACCACCGTGTCGCGAGCCAACTCGCTGCCGGTGAGCTGCCAGTACCGAGCCAAGTGCGCGACATTGATCTGGTGATAGGTGTAGCACTCGTTTTGAAAGCCGTGGTACGAAAATGCGCCATCCGGATAGAGTACGTCGGCCGTAAGCTTGCAGAACCGCTCCGCCTCTTCATGATATCGAGGCGAGTCGAACATACGCGAGGCGAGTTCAAGCATGAGCATGTAGTGAACGTCCATGTTGGCGTAGTAGCACTCGGGCGGCTCGCGGTTGGCGCGGTCGCCGTAACTGGCCACCTGGAACTCGGTGGCCACTTCGGCCGAGGCGAGCCATTCCGCCCGCTTGCTTGGCAGGATTAGGTCGGGATATGTCGCGCTTAAGAGCAGGTAGGCTTCGAACGTGGGGACGAAGCAGAAGCGATTGATGTTCGGATCGTTGCCGTACACCGCCTCGCGCCCAGGGTTGAAGTCGCCGCCGCGGTGGTTCTGGAAGATGGCCTGCATCAACCGCAGCACGCCCGCGAGCAGGTCGGGGTTGGCCGCATACGGGCTGTCGGGGCAACACAGGCCCCACGTGCCGGCGTACAGGCTGTTGCCCATGCTGCTGAACGTCCAGGCGTTGTTGATCTGCTCGTAGCCTTGGTCGCCCTTCTGGTAACGGGTTTTCGATCGGAGGACCGAACTCATGCGGCTCAAAAGGCCCTGGGCATAGGGATTGTCGTTGAAGTCGTTCACCGGCGGCAGTAATTGCTTGGACGGCTCCACGCGGCGCCCGATCTGCTTGGGCAGCAGGGCCTGGACGTCGGCAAGTACGTCCCAGGCCGAGATGCCCAGCCCGGCGTCGAGCGATGCCCTCGCATCTTCGACCGCCCACCGGAGCACGGCCTTCTTGAGCTTCTCCTCGGTCGTGGACTCGGGCAACTGCTCGACCTTTTCGACCATGCCGTCGATGATGCCGGCCACCTGCGTCGTACGCTCCGCTTCGAGTCGGCGATGTTCCTCGCGCCGCTGTACTTCGGTCACGTCGAAACAGAGCGATACATCGTCCCACCATACGATGCCAGGGGCGAAGAGGTTGAACAGATCGAGGTTGACGTGCTTGGCGTCGGCCGGTAGATCGAAGGACAGGGTGAGCTGCTCCCATCGGTCGTCGGTAGGTTCGCCATACGCGTGGAATGTGGCGCACTGCGTTCCTTCATCATCAACGGCGATCAGTCGCGCGACAGGCCCCTTCTTGGCGTCGGCGATCATCGGGTTGGTGCGATACCAGGCCTCGAACCGCCACGGTCCCGGCCCGACGGGCGGTCGAAAAGCGTACGATCCCCGCTGCTCGCCGTCCGCGCACTCGATGCGCGCGCTGGTTGTGCCGCCGTGAGCGCCCGTTGTGTCAAGCGATACCTTGCTACCCGTCCGCCAATCGCTCCCACGCCAGAAGTCGGGCTGCCCGTCGGCGTTGAGATCCAATTCGAATCCAGGGTTGGGAAGCACGTTGGCGCCGTCGAGCTGTGGCTCCTGCCTAGCCGCCTTCGCATAGAGGCCCCACCGCTCGGCGAGCGCCGCCGCCTGCTCGGGCGTGGCTCGGAGAACGCGAATGTCGTCCAGCATGACCCTCGCCGCCGCGTTCTCGCCCACGCGGTCAAGAAAGAACTCGACAAACGCCATCTGCTTCAGATCGGCGTTCGGATTCCGACCGGCCGGCGGAATGAATCCGGCCAGAGCGAACGACACCTCGCGCCAGTCGGTGAAGTCGAGGACAACGCCGGCCACCCGATTGACGTAGTAATGCGAGCCCTTGCCGGGTTCCGCATAGCCGAGCTGGAGCGTGAGCCGATGACCCGATCCGTCGCCCTTCACCCAGAACACGATACTCCCGGCCTGGCTCAGATCGAGCCCGCCCGGTGGGTAGCAGGTTGCCCAGCCAAAGTCGAACTGACCGAAGGTCGTGTCCCATCGTAGGCATCCGTCACGTTCCGGCGAATGCTCCAGCGCGCAATTCTCCTTCTTGCGCCACTGATCAATCGCTGGTTCATCGAACGTCCATCGCTGAAGTTCCTCCTGTCCAGTGGAAACGACGGTAAGCAGGAAAACGACACAAACGCAGGCAGCCATTCTCATCATGGTTCAAGGCGGGCGGTATGCACTTACCGCGTTGGAGGCAGGAGGACTCTGGCAAGAACCCTAAAGGATATCACATCCCGCATTCAATGTCACTTCGCGGCCATGATGGGGTATGACACGAAATCCGTTCCCAGGGTGCGCAGCCCACCCCTGGATTGGCGCCGACGTCGGCTCTACGGGCACTTCCGAAGGACGAAGACCGTGTCGCTCATCTCGTCGTTGAGCTTCAACGGGTGGTCAATCTCGTACCAGAAGTCGTAGACGTCCAGTAGTTCGAGCGACGCAACCGAACGCAGCAGCCGGCGAAACTGCGCGGCGGTGTACATGCGGAAAGGGAACTCGTGACGCAGGCGTACCTCGCGCCTGCCACGCGTACGCACCAGCAGACTGACGCGAAGCGTTTCCAAACGCTGTCGCCGGTCCGTCGTCAGGACGCGGAGCGTTACGGTTACCTGCGTGCCTCCGCGATGCTCGGTCCAGCGCTCGGTGCATTCTTCGGACGCATCGGGCGGCAGCAGGTGGAAGCCGAGGATGTAGATTCCGCCCGGGCGAAGGCTTTCGACCACGCACTCGAGGTGGCGACGCGCGTCAGTTTCGCTGAGCAGATGCCGGAAGCCGTCGAATGTGCAGTAGGCGAGGTCGACCGGACGCTGGAGGCGGAAGTCGGCCATGTTTGCCTCGAACACGTTGGCTTCGAGCTTCCGCCGCCGGAGCCGACGACGAAGATAGCCGAGCGAGGGCCGGCTGATATCCACGCCGGTCACCCCATATCCCCGCCCGGCCAACTCGGTCACCAGCCGACCCGTGCCGCAGGCCGGCTCCAGCAATTCCCGCACGGGGAACCGGCAATATTTCCGAGCCGCCGCCTCGATGAAATCCGCCTCCATCGCGGTTTCCGAGCGGAACGCCAGATCGTAATACTGCGGGTAATCGTACCAATTGCTCATGGACCGCCAATATAGCAGCGTCCCACCCGTCCGCCAATCGGCTCGCGCACTAGAATTGAGAAGCGGGCCGCGTACGGCCCCAACTCTACCGCTAGCTCCCAACTCCCAGCTTCCAACTTCCGCTTCTCCGATGCTAACTTCCGCCGGCCTCCTTGTTGCCTTGCTTGTTTCCGGCCCGACCGGATCGCCAGAGTCGGCACCGTTTTCTGGCATGATTTCACTTCGGCTTGGCGGGCAGGCGATTGAAGGGCAGCCGATTGCATGGGACGCGAAGGAGGTGCGACTGCTGGGCCGCGATGGTCGGCTGTGGCAGTTCCCGCCGGACGAAGCAACGGATTGGCGGCAGTCTGCGCGCCGCTTTACGCCGGTCACGATCGGCGATTTACGAGCCGACCTGCTGCGAGAGTTGGGTCGCGACTTCGAGGTGACCACGACCACGCACTACGTAGTCGCCCACGCCAGGGGGCAGCGAGACCGGTGGGCGGAGCGGTTTGAAGGCCTGTACCGCGAGTTCGTCACCTACTTTGGCAAGCGAGGCTTCCGGCTTCGGGATCCGGAGTTCCCGCTGGTGGGCATCGTGCTACGAGACGAGGCCGAGTTCCAACGCTATATGGCCTCGCTCGGCGTGTCCGTGCCGCCCGGGCTGATCGGCCTCTATTCCCTGGCCACGAACCGCATTCTGGTGTATGACATCGATCCGATTGGCAAGCACGGCGAGTGGCATGAAACGGCCACGACCATCTTGCACGAGGCGACGCACCAAACGGCGTTCAATACGGGGATTCACAGCCGATACACACCGCCGCCGCTTTGGGTGGCCGAAGGGTTAGCCACGCTGTTCGAGGCGCCGGGCGTATACGATGCGCGCTACCACGCGGCGCGGGCCGATCGGATCAACGGAGGCCGGCTGGAAGACTTTCGCCAGATTGTCGCGCCAAAACACGCGCCGGAGCTGATCGTATCCATCCTGGCCAACGACGCCCTGTTCCGCACGCACCCCCGGGCGGCTTATGCCGAAGCGTGGGCCCTGGCCTTCTATCTTATCGAAACACAACCGGCCAACTATGCTCGGTATGTCGCCTTGACCGCGGCCCGTCCCCCGTTCACCGACTACGCGGCCGCCGAACGCATGGCCGACTTTACCTCGGTTTTCGGCGAGAATTGGGCCATGCTCGAGGCGCAACTGCTGCGATTCATGGCCGGGCTGCCGGCAACGGGCAAGTAATATCGCGATAACCGGCACGAACGGAACAGGCGTTTTACCCCGCTGGCCGCCGTAACGTATAGATGAAGTAGCAACCGTCCTCGCGCGCCCCCCCTGCCAATAGGCCGTCGCGCCGAGGTCGGCGCGCGCCCTCGCCCTCGGCGGATGCGCTGACAATCTGGAATGGCTTGGAGCCGTTGTTCATGGAAGCGTCGCAACCCTCAACTCCCGACACTGGCACCGGGGTGATCCCGTTCGATCTGGCGCTGCGCGCCGAGCGGGAGACCGTGCGGGAGTTTCTTACGGCGAAGCAACTGCAGTTCGACAAAGCCGAGAATCATTTATTCGGTTGCCTCCGCCAACTGGCAAGCGAATTGGCCACCGGCCGGCACGCGCCGGAAGAGGCGTACCGTGAGGCCGATCAGGAAACGGCCCAGCTTGTCCGCGAGGCCGAGCGACTTGAGCAGCTTCGCGCCGGACTGGAAACCCGGCATGCCGAGTGGCAGAGGATCCAGGAGCAGACCATGCACCAGCAAGAGCTGTTCCTTGAAACGCTCCGCCGCGAGCGCGAGGCGTTGGACGAGCAGTTCGCCGCCCTCGATCGTCGCCGAGCCGAGGGCGAATCGCTTGAAGTCGCCGCGAATGCCCGGGCGGCCTCCGAGGCACAGGCTGAGTTCCAGTGCCGCTACGAAATGGTCTTGGAGGATCTGCGAGATCTGCGGCAGGAGAATACGCGGCTTCAGCAGCAGCTCGAAGCATCCCAGACCGCCGACCGCGCGCCTACTCTCACCGTCGCTAACGCGAACGATGGCGACTCGCTTTCCTGGGAAGCTCAGAAGCAGCGCATCCTAATGGCGCTCGAATCGGAGTTCGATGAAGACAACGAAGAGGACCAACGCCAGCGGCTCCAAATCGAGCAGGTAGTCCAGCGCACCCAGCGGATCGTTGCCGATAGGGACGCCGAGGTTGCCGAACTGAAGCAATTGCTTGAGACCCAGAGCGCCAGTGTCGGATCCCTGGCAGTCGGCGCGGCCGCTCTCGGCGACATGTTCGACAAGGATGCGGTGATCCAAGAGGAACGCGAGAACCTCGCCCGCTTGCAGGAAGAGTGGCGCGAGAAGCTCCGGAAGGCAGAAGTCGAGATATCAGTGGAGCGGGCCAAACTAGGACGCGAACGCAGCAAGATCGACGAGCAGCTCCGGATGATCGAACAGCGGATCGCATCGGGCGGCAACGTGGGCGCCGGCTCGCCTGCGGAGAAGCCGCCTCGCAGCCGGTGGCTTACCCGCCTTGGCCTGAAGGACCAGAAGTAACGTCCGGTTCGATAACGAAAAGACAACCACGAATAGCACGAGTCACACGAATGGAAAGAAGGGGAAAGGACCGTGGTAGAAATCGTCTGCAAGCAGGAAAGCTACGAGATCGCGGGAAGCTGCTTTGAAGTGCATAACGAGATGGGCAGTATCTCCGCAACCACGGGCTGACTGTGAATGCCAAAAGTCAGTCCCTATTTAATTCCTGCCGCTTGCCTAGTTGTCGGCCTACGGAAAATTCACGGCTAGACGCTGGCGACGCCTGCGTCGCCGGTCAGCAGGCGGCGGATTTCCGCGACGAGGAAGAAGGAGCCGGTAACACAAATCAAGTCGTCCGGCCCGGCCGCGCCACGAACCGCCGACCAGGCTGCTGACACCTCCGCATACACCGGATACGGCCGCCCGGTGAGCGCGTGAGCCAACTCCGCAAGCTGCTCGGGTGGGGTCGCGCGGGGATTGCTCCGGTAACGCGTCAGGGCAACGCTGTCGAACCGCGCCAGTAGCGGCTTGAGCATTCCGGCAAGATCCTTTCCCTTCGATGCCGCGAAAATCAGGTGCCGTCGCCGCGACCGGAAGCTCTCCTCCAGCGTTTCCAGCAGCGCGTCGATGGACGCCCGATTGTGGGCAACGTCAAGCACGACCGCAGGTTGGCGCTGGACCACCTCGGCCCGGCCTGGCCAGCAGAACTCGGCCAATCCGCGCCGCGCCGCACTCTCGTCGATCTGCCAGCCAGCTTGTCGCAGCATGGCCAAGGTCGCCAGGGCAACCGCCGCGTTTGCCGCCTGGTGGCGTCCCGGCAGGTTCAACGCCATATCGGTCAACCGCGACGGGGAATGCTCGCTAGGCAACGGGTGAAGCCAGCGGAAGTCGAGTAGGCCCGGCGAGTCAGACTGCTGAAGATTGAGCGGCGGGCGGTAATCGAAAGCAAAGTCGACGCCCAACTCGACCAGTGGCGCACTCTGCTTCCGGCATACTTCGGCAATCACTGCCCGCGCGTCAGCCGACGTGGCGCCGCTTACCACGGGCACGCCAGGCTTGACGATGCCCGCTTTCTCCCTAGCGATGGCCGCCAGTGTGTGGCCCAACTGCTCGGTATGATCGAAGCTAATGCTGGTGACCACCGACACGCGGGGCGTACACACGTTGGTCGAGTCGAGTCGGCCACCCAGCCCCACTTCCAGCACGACCGCATCGGCCCGGCAGCGCACGAAGTGCGCGAGCGCCATCGCCGTCGTGATTTCAAAGTAAGTGGGACCGATTTCTCCCGTCGCGATCGATTCACGGTCCATAGCCGCCACCGTGGGCCGGATCGCCTCGACCAGCTCGACCAATTCAACGGCCGAGCAGGGCTGTCCATCCATGCGGAATCGCTCTTCCACTCGCTCGAAGTGAGGCGAACTGAACAGCCCGACGCGATAGCCGCCGGCCACGAGCATGGCCGATAGCATGGCCGCCGTTGAACCCTTGCCCTTCGTGCCGGCGATGTGGACGATCGCCAGTTGATCCTGCGGGTTGCCCAAGCGGTCGAGCAGTTCCCGCATCCGATCGAGCTTGAAGTCGTGCCCGGAACCGGGGACGGTCAGCACGCGTTCGTAGTCGATTCGGTCCAGAAGGAACTGCAAAGCGTTCTCGTAGCCGGTATTCGATGGTTTCACGCTGCAATTCCTTGGTAACCGCCGACGGACCGGCCTGGGGCGGTATGATACCCCGGCACGCGGCGGTCCATCAAGCCGGTCTCGGTGGAAGTGTGTGACGCCAATTGGCCCGGATTGCCATTGCACGCAAGAAGGCAGGCTGCCCCCCTGACTTGACATGCCGGAAGCTTGCCCCGCGAATGTGGGGGCATGTTGCCCAGAGGCTCGGAGCCATGGAATCGTCGCGCCGGGGACTCCCGCAAATCGCCCTGCCCGGTTAGACTCGGGGGATGGCAAAAGCGACTTCCGCCGGCGATTTCCTGGAAAGACCAGCTCGGCCAGGCCCCGTATGTGTTGTTTTCGGCGACGACGCCTTCTTTCGCCGGCAGGTGATGATCGCCTTGCGCGACGTGGTCCTCAGCGAGGACGACGCCGAAATCTCGCTCACCCGATTCGACTCCCCCGATACGGAACTGCGCGACGTGCTCGGCGAGTTGGAAACGGTTGCCATGTTCGGCTCGGGCCAGCGGCTTGTGGTGGTCGAGCAGGCCGACACGTTTGTCACCAACTACCGCGCGGAACTGGAAGACTACGTTAGCACCCCCTATTCGACGGGTATTCTCACGTTGGAACTCAAGTCGTTCCCGTCCAATACGCGGCTCTATAAAAAGGTAGCGGAGAAGGGAACGGCCATCGATGCCAGCGTGCCCAAGGGAGCACTCCTCGTCCGATGGCTTACCAACTGGGGCCAACGCAACCATGCCGTGGAAATCACCGCGCCGGCGGCCGAGATGCTCATTGAACTGATCGGCCCCGAGTTGGGACTTCTGGACCAGGAGCTGGCAAAGCTTGCGTTGGGCACGGGTGCCGACAATCGCATCACGCCCGAGTTGGTCAAGCGGCAGGTAGGCACTTGGCGGGCCAAGACGGCCTGGGATCTGATTGACGCGGCACTCGAGGGCAAGGTACCCGAGGCGCTGCACCAGCTCGATCTCCTGCTGGGTTCCGGCGAGCAACCCATCGGTATCCTCGGGCAAATCAGTTATTCGCTCCGCCAGTTGGCCGCCGCCACGCGATTGATTATGCAAGGGGAAGCATCGGGCCAACGCATCCCACTCAATCAGGCGTTGAAGCAGGCGGGGGTACGCCCCTTCGTGCTGCGCAAGGCGGAGCAACAGCTTCGCCGTCTGGGGCGGCAGCGCGGCCAGCAACTCTATCGCTGGCTTCTCGGCGCGGATTTAGACCTCAAGGGGGCTAGTCCTGCCCCACCCCGACTCGTTCTCGAGCGGCTTATTGTCCGCCTAGCCTCTGCGCAACCCTCCTGAAATTCCCAGTCTGTTGCCGTGATCTGACTTGCACGACGAGGGCGAAATCGTTATGCTGCGGCCCCTCTTCCGTGGGCATGTTCGCAATGACAGAAAACTCTTTCCGCCCAACGTGGCTGGTCGATCTCTGCTGCTTCGCCTTGATGGCCCTTTCGGGGTGTGCTTCATCACCCTGGTCATCGGGTGCCACGGCGTCGAAGGCGCCCAGACATAACCCGACTGTGTCCGAAGTGGTCGCGTCGGCGCCATCGGCGTCGTCCATGCTTGCATCGTCGGCTCCGGCGCTGGCAGGGCAGGCAGACGCCCAGCAGATGCAGGAGGTCATGGCCGAGCTGCATCGGCTCGGGGCGCTCGATCCGGCAGCTCGCGACCAGTTGACCGCCGATCTGCAGAAGACGGACCCATCATTGTGGCCGGGTATTTTGCATCAGGCGCGCGCGGTGGCCGCCTATCGGCAGCGGACGACTTTGCAGCAGAATGCGATGGCCGGCATTCCCCAGGAGCAATTCGATGCGTCCATGGAACCACCTGCTGCCCCGTCACGGTATTCCCCTTATCAAGAGATTAGCGCGTATTCACCGCTTCGCCCTCCGTTACAAGACGGGCCCAACGCGGTCGGCGGACCCCGTGCTGCTGGTGAGCCCCTGACGACCAGAGTTGCCGCCGCACAGCCGATCGACCGTCTGCCGGTTTCATCGAGTGCGGCGATCCCACCGCGAAATGCGCCTGGCGATCGATATCCGGCTACCGGTTTTGAGCCACTCGCCGCCGTTACGGCAGCGGCTTCCGCCGGGGCATCTCCCATGTCCGACCGCCTGCCGGTTGCCGCGCCTGTCGGTCGGCCGCCGGCAACGATTTCCATGCCAACCGGCGAACCGGCGGCCGCCGCGCCACCAGATGTCGGCGCGTTGCCGGATGCCGGCGCCAAGGCCAACGTCAAGGCCGACGGTGATTCCGCGACAGCCGGCGCGGTTGCCCCGGTCGATCGGAACGAGGCGGTTCCAGTTTCCTATGTCACCGAGAAGCCGCTCGATTGGAACGGACACGTCGATTCCGCCATTCAAACCCTCGATAGGGCCGAGAAAAAATCGCCCGAAGATGAAATCCGACTTCGAATGCTCTACGTGGCGGCTGGCCAATATGACAATGCACTGCGCGCTATTCCGAAACTGCCTGCGGGCGAGCAAGAATTCTGGACGGCTCAGTTCCACGGACTGGGAACCCTGCTCGATAGCGCCAAGAACCCCGACGTACCAAGCCGGACTGCGGAGTCGAAGCAGGTGTTGGCGGAAGCGACCTCCAAACTGGGCGAACTCGCGCCGCTGGTGGTGCGTAATTTGGCGTTCTGCACGCGAGTGCATAGCTATGGCTGCTTCGAGACCTTTCAGTCGGCCGAGTTCACGCCGGAGCAGCGCGTGCTGCTGTACGCCGAGGTGGACAACTTCGCGAGCGAGAGCACGGCCCGCGGCCATCACACGTCGCTTCGAAGCAGCTATCAGATATTCGACACGCGCGGCCAGCGCATTGCCGACGAAGAATTGGCCTCCACCGAGGAGTTGTGCCAGAACCGCCGCCACGACTTCTTTATCGTGTACGACTTCCACCTGCCCAAGCAGATTTTTCCAGGCAAGCACACCTTGCGCCTTACGGTGGAAGACCTCAAGGGTAAAAAGATCAGCGACTCGGCCATCGACTTCGAAATCGTCGGCAATTCCGGCTCGCGGTAATTCGTCTTGGTCTGAACGGATGGAATGGGTATGCTCCAGGGCACCATGAGCAAAGTCCTCGCCGTGATTCCCGCACGTTATGGGTCGACCCGCCTGCCGGGGAAGGTCTTGGCCGATCTGGCAGGCAAGCCGCTGGTATGGCACGTGTACGACCGTGCCTCGCAGGCGGCCCTGGTGGCCGAGGCGTTGGTTGCCACCGACGACCAGCGTGTGGTCGATGCCCTGCGGCCACATGGCGTGCGTGTCATGCTCACGCGATCCGACCACGCCACGGGCACCGATCGGCTGGCCGAGGTGGCCCAGCGCTATCCGGCCGATATTCTCGTGAACGTCCAAGGCGACGAACCACTGATCGACCCGGGCACGATCGACGGGGCCATCCAGCCGTTGCTGGATGATCCAACCCTCCCGATGGCGACGGTCCGGCACCGCTTGACCGATCCGCAACGCATCGCCGATCCGAACGTGGTCAAGGTGGTGTGCGATTCGCGGGGGCGGGCACTGTACTTCTCACGCAGCCCGATTCCCTACGTGCGTGATGCCGATACGCCGGCCACCTACTGGCAGCACGTGGGCCTGTACGCGTACCGCCGCGAGTTCCTGCTACAATTCGCCAGCCTGCCGCAAACTGAGCTGGAGCAAGCCGAGAAACTGGAGCAATTACGCGCTTTGGAAAACGGCTTCCCCATTGCCGTAGTCGAGACCGAGCACGAAAGCCTCGGGGTCGATACCCTGGCGGATCTCCAGTGGGTTCGGCAGCAGCTTGGCGCCTACGGCGAGGCGGCCTGATTTGCGGGCAGTCGCAAGGCAATCCCAAGAGCGTGGTGCGTCCGACGCTAGTGTAAACCGCAACTTGCGTGCGCTGAGGCGACTACGGCTTGCTGTCGTTGGGATTGTCCGGCGCGTCTTCCGGTGCATTACGGGGCGCGCGATCGGGCGGCGCGACTTCGTCGGCGCCGCCGTGGGCCTCTTTGCCGTCAATCCACGCCTCACCCCCCTGGTCGACCCAGGCAGGCGCCGTGTTGCTCAGCAAGTCGCAGTTGCGAATGCGTGTTAACGAGTACGGAAGAGTAAGGACTTGCGCTTCTCCATTGTTGCCCGCGAGGCACCCCTCAATGGTCACCTCGGACGCGCCGCCCACGGAAATTCCGGCCCGCGCGTTGCCCCGGCACGTGAGCCCGCCCAGGTAGATGTCCCTTGCGCTGTTGTGAGCGCTGATGCCGTCGAGTTGGAAGCCCTGGACGGTCAGGTCGAGGATGGCCACGCGATGGACCTGGTACAGCGTAATGCCCACCGGCAGATGCGCGTAGGTCAGCGCGTAGTCGTCGGGTATCTTGTCCTTGTCGACTCGGAAGTAGACCCGGCCGTCGAGGAAGCACCATTGGGTCGGCGCCAACGCGGGCGGTCGGTCGGCTTGCACTTTCGGGATCACGCGCGCGGCGGGGCGGCCGTCGAGGAACAGTTGCGCCTGCCCCTTGCGCGGCGGGGCGAAGCGGAACACGGCCCCTTGGTAATGCTCCCAGTCTTCCGGCGGAACCGGCTCCGAACCGTCCAGCGTTGCCCCGTTGCCGACGATCGTAAACGGCCGGTTGGGATACCCGCTGTGCCGGCTGCCCACCAGACTGACGCTCTCGCGATACGGCCGGTCGGTCTTTTCGAGTACGATCCGGTCGCCCGGCTTCGCCAGCCGGAGCGCGCGGGTAAGCGTGCGTACCGGCCCGCTGCCGTCGGGCGAGCTTTGCAGGCCAAGGCCGTTGAACAGGTCGTCGCCCGACGTGTTGCTCACGAAAATATCGCGCGCGGCAGCAGGCAGGACCGGCATGGCCGTTCCCAAGGCGAGAGACAATGCGAGGGTGACGAGTGCTTTGTCGGACATAATCAAGGCACCGTTGCGGGTTGAGCGGAGGGTTCAGTTGCCGGGCGCGGGGCCAGTGTCGGGAGAACCGGGCCGATGACCGCGCGCATCATGGTGAATACGTCGGTATTATCGATCAAAAGGATGCATGCTGGCGACGGACGGAAAGACCCGACATGACAGATGACTCCTCGGTGGGTACGATTACCTGACGGCCATTATCTGATAGTATACAGTCAGGGCCTAGGAGAACGCCATGCGTGTCGAGATTGGAAAGGCCGTGGTCGAGCTGCACCAGGGCGATATTACTGACGAAACAACCGACGCCATTGTTAATGCGGCGAACAGTAAACTGGCCAGTGGAGGGGGTGTTGATGGGGCTATCCACCGTCGTGGCGGGGCGGCCATCATGGCCGAAACTGACTCGCAATATCCCGAAGGCTGCCCAACCGGGGCTGCGGTGATTTCCGGCGCAGGCGATCTGCCGGCGCGATACGTCATTCATGCCGTCGGGCCGGTATGGAGCGGTGGCCATCATGGCGAAGCCGATCTGCTGGCCGGCGCCTATTGCCGTTGTCTTGAACTGGCCATTGAGTACGACTGCCAGAGCATCGCGTTTCCCTCGCTCTCGACCGGCGCGTACCGCTATCCGGTGGACCGGGCGGCACGAGTTGCCCTGCAAACCGTTATCGACTTTCTGCAAGGGTTCGACGAACCGCTGACGGTGCGGTTCGTGCTGTTCAACGAAGGTATCTACGGGGCGTACGCCGCAGTCCTGGAAGAGATCATACAAGGCCGCCGATGAGACCATAGTGAATCCGTTCCGCCAGGAGAACGATCTGCTGGATGGCCTGACCGCCCCACACCATCTGACCGCCCACACCATGTCACGCGGCTCCGGTCGTCCTGAACGGCCGTCCGCATAGCGCCTCGCATGAGGGAGTTTTGGCTGATGCGACCTACCCCCAAGGGCTTCCGCCTTCATATCGGCCTGTTCGGCCGCCGCAACGCCGGCAAGTCATCACTGCTAAACGCAATGACCCTTCAGCAGGTGGCCATCGTTTCGGACGTTGCCGGCACCACCACCGATCCGGTCGAGAAGCCCATGGAACTGCTGCCGATTGGGCCGGTCTTGTTCATTGATACGGCCGGCGTGGACGACGTGGGCGCATTGGGCGCAAAACGCCTCGTCAAAACGCGGCAGGTGTTTGACCGGACCGATGTCGGGCTGATCGTGGCCGACGCGGGTAATTGGGGAGATTTCGAAGATCGGATTCTTGACGAGCTGCGCAGCCGTCATGTTCTCGCCGTGGCCGTGCTGAACAAGTCGGACGTGGCGCTGCCATCGCCCGAACTCATCGAACGCCTCAAACATCTCAACGTGCCCTGGGTGGCCACGGTTGCCACCGAGGGCCACGGCATGACCGAGCTGCGAGAGACTCTGGTCAGCACGATGCCAGACGGCTTCCTGCAACCGCCGCCGATCGTCTCCGATCTGGTCCCGCCTGGCGAACTGTGCGTGCTCGTGGTGCCCATCGACCTGGAAGCGCCGAAAGGGCGGCTCATCATGCCGCAAGTGCAAACCATCCGCGACTTGCTCGACGGCAACGCCGGCGCCCTGGTCGTCAAGGAACGCGAGCTGCGCGACGCGCTCGACCGACTGCGCCGACCGCCGGCCTTGGTGGTAACGGACTCACAGGCGTTCCTGAAGGTGGCTGGCGACACACCGATAAACGTACCGTTGACATCTTTTTCCATCCTATTTGCACGGCAGAAAGGCGACTTGAGCATGTTCGTCGAAGGTGCGCTGGCCATTCGGTCGCTCCGGCCGGGCGACCGCGTGCTGATTGCCGAAGCCTGCACGCACCATCCGATTGGCGATGACATTGGGCGGGTGAAGATCCCGCGATGGCTCCGCCAATACGTGGGTGGCGACCTGGAGTTTACCATGACCGCCGGGCACGACTTCCCCGAACGGCTCGAGGATTTCCAACTCGTCGTTCACTGCGGCGCGTGCATGTGGAATCGCCGTGAGATGCTCAGCCGCATGCTCCGCTGCCAGGAGGCCGGCGTACCGATATGCAACTACGGCATGACCATTGCATACACGCTGGGCATTTTCGAGCGAGCCCTGGCGCCGTTCTCCGGCGCGCTCGACACCTACCGCCGACTCTCCGGCCCGGCGTAGGCGAGCCAGCACTCCTGTCTCGTGCTGTCCTATCCTGCTCGCGCTGATCATATTGCTACTGCCCACGCTGCCGGTCGCGGCGCAGCCACCGCCCCAACCAGCGGCCGGGCCGAAGTGGAGCGCGCTTGATAAGGCGATGCGGCAGGCAGGCGACTCGCCCGACGCGGACCTGGCCGAGGCGGCCGACGTGCTGGCCATGCTCCACATGGCGCGCGGCGATAGGGAGCGTGCCAAGAAAGCCGTCGAGTTCGGGCTCAAAGTGCTCCAGTACCATGGCGCCAAGGATGGCTACGTCCTGGCGCTGCTCCGCGGCCGGCTTGCGGTCGATCCGGACGAAGCCTATCCCGAGGCGAAGAGACTCTATGAACAAGCGGAGAAGCTGCGGCGCGAGGGGAAGGCGGTCGAGGCGGGGCGGCTGTTCACCTCCGTGTGCGCGAAATACCCGCTGAGCACCTGGAACGACGCCTCCGGCTTCCGCATTGGCCAATGCCTCGAGACCTTGGGCCGGACGGCCCAGGCCGAGCAGCACTGGATGGCCTTCGTTACCGGCGCGCCGGCCGGCCCTTGGCGCGGGCAAGCGAGGGTGGGGCTGGTCCACAGGGCAAACGCACACTAAACCATTGACAGGCCAAGGACTTGCGACAGGTACTCG
>CAZASB010000057.1:3146-19195 GCA_964487655.1 uncultured Planctomycetaceae bacterium | reverse complement strand
GCCGACTGGAGACCTTGCTGCGCTCGCTGATTGATGAGAACGACGCACTGATCGATTATGCCACCCAGGCAACCTGCGAAGCCAAACGGCTGGGCGCCAAGTTCTCCAATCCCGATTTCGACAAGGCAACGCTTTATGCTTGGCTGGCTTGGCAAAAAAACCCGGCGCGCCGTACGGCACGGCCATTCGCGCGAGGTACTTCGGAATAGACAGCCCCGCGGCGCGGCAATTTGTCGCCTGGTTCAAACGGCTGTTCGCCATTGCATGAACCGTAACGTAACGGGAACACGGCCTTTTTCCATGGGACGCGTAGAGCCAGACTCCACCCCCGACGACTATCTCCCCTCGGCCGACCTGGCGGCGCTCAAGTTCCGCGCTGAGATGTTCGCTCGGCTGCGCGTGTTCTTCCACGAACGAGGGTTCCTGGAGGTCGATACGCCGATCCTCTCGGTCGATACGGTGGTCGATCGGCACCTGGCGGCGTTCTCCACCGAGATGCCACTCAGCCCGAATCGGCCGCCGAAGAAGCTCTGGCTACATACCTCGCCGGAGTTCCACATGAAGCGACTGTTGGCCGCCGGCGCCAAGGCCATCTACCAGGTGGTCCACGTATTCCGGCAAGACGAGATCGGGCCGCTGCACAACCCCGAGTTCACCATGGTCGAATGGTATCGCGCCGGCCATGCGCCCGAACAGGGCATGACGCTCTTAAGCGACCTGTGCGAGGCCATGCTCCGGCGCGGACCGGCCGAGCGAGTGACCTATCGCGCGGCGTTCGAGCGTTACGTCGGCCTCGACCCGCTCAGCGCGCCGACCGACGCCCTGGCGGCCCGCTGCCACCAGTTGCGACTTGCCATCCCGCAAGGGTTCGCGCCGGACGACCGCGATACATGGCTCGACTTCCTGCTGACCGAATGCGTGCAAGCGCGCCTGGGCCGATTGCGCCCGGCCATCCTTCACGACTACCCGGCCTCGCAGGCCATGCTGGCCCGGGTGCGCGACGTCGATCCGCCGGTGGCCGAGCGATTCGAACTGTACGTGGACGGCATTGAGTTGGCCAATGGCTACTATGAACTGTTGGACGCCGCCGAGCTTCGCCGGCGCAACCGCGCCGTCAATGCGCAGCGCTTGGCGGACGGCAATGCGGAACTACCCGAAGAAAGCCGCCTGCTCCGCGCCATGGACGCCGGCCTGCCGCCGGCCGTTGGCGTCGCCCTCGGTTTCGACCGTCTCGTCATGCTCGCCGCCGGCGCGGCCAGTCTGAGCGAAGTGCTCGCCTTCCCGATTGATCGAGCATAAGGCATTTCTATCAATGCTCCGCTTAACTACTGGGTTTTCTATACGACTGAAGTAAATTCACGAATCGAGAATTGAATCTTCTTCGTGTTCTTTGTGTCCTTCGTGGTTTCATTTGACAGTTGCAGCCGACCGTCCACCGGCATTCCGTACCACACAAGATCAGACATCACGAATCACCAACCACAAAGTCCGCGGCAGACGGTGTTCGTTCTTGCGCAATCTTCCTCCGTTTCCTTGTTTTACGCTGGAACTGCACATTTGGCAGTTTCAGTGCGCAGTGTCCCTATATGACGTGTCAGTTTTATCAAATTGAAGGCGGTTACCGCCCAGAGCCATTCGGTCGTTCACTTTCTCCAGCCCTCGCAGCAAGAACTGCCGAAGGCCCATGATCGCTTTGAGAATGCCAAATGGTGTTTCAGCGATCAGCGCGACTGCTGGTCCCGGCGGGCAGTCGAACAGATCGCCGTGGTACGGCAGGACTACGCCTGGCTCGACCACGGCAGCGCAGCGGTTGTCGCCGTCTCGGACGAGGCCCCGCGATGGTGGATCTTCGCCGGCGCCGGCGCAAACGCAACCCTGGCCAACGGCCCTGGCCCGGACCACGCGGTCCCGTGTCGAGCACGACAGCTTCGCCCTGACCTTTGAGCCTCCCGTCGTGGCCAGCGACATCGAGCTTGCCGTGATCCGGCTACGGGGGCAGGACATTGCAGAAGTGCCGTGGGTCAAGAGGTAGCCGAAAAGGTGTGGCAGTTCATCCAGAAGACGAAGCTGAGGTGGCCAAGCGCTTGCATGGGATCCTATTGCGACGGCAGCAGGAGCCGCAGCACGTTCTTCATCAATTCGTCTGCACGCGTTTCCAGAGTTGGATCGTCGACAAGCGGCTTGGCTGGGAGTGCGTTGTGGTTGCCCATGACGAACCGTGGCTCGGCGGGTGCTGTCGGCGTGCCGTGTAAAGCCGCCAGAATCGCGATACGCTGCTGGCGGTCCTGCATTTCGAATCGGTCGTTCGAGGCGTCGTAGAGAATCGTGCGCACGACCATGCCGGTCGGGTAAACGTCAACCACCTTCATCCCAGGTCGTGGCGGCTTCAATGATGGGGCTACCAGGTAGGTCTTATCGTCGGCTGAGAACTGAAGATCGATGTGCAAATGGCCCTGTAAGACGGCGACTACGTCGGGATATCGCGCCAGCAGTCGGCGAAGTCGTGGCGCGTCAAGGAACGTGGGCGGAAAGACCGGCTCGTGGATCGCCACGAGCGTCATTCGCCCTCGGTTGCGTTCCAAGTCCTGCTCGATCCAATTCCAGGTGGATGGGTCGAATACCGACAGGCCCTCCCGCTTGGGAGCGGAATAGACGCGGTCGGGCGCCAGCAGAAGGAAGTGCAGTCCCCCACAGTCGAAGCTGTATTGCTTCGGCCCGAACACCTTGTCGAACTCGTGCGGCCAGTTGTCGCCCGGGATGATAACGTAGGGCGCCTTGAGATGCTCCGCCAAGAATTGCTTGAGGAATCGCTGCCGGCGCAGCCCGAGCGACTCCGATGCGTCTGGATTGGCCGGGGGAGCCGGATGGGAGTTGTTGTCCCCGGTGAACATGACGAAATGCGGTTGCAGCTTGGCATCGATGTAGCGCATCGCATCGGCCGTGTACTCCAGATTCGACGCGCTAATGTGCATGTCGCTTACCCAGGCGAAGCTCCATAGCGGTACCTGAGACGCGTCGGCGCCATTGGGCACGCTCTCGTCAGCCGGACCCGGTCGACCACATGCAATGACTGCAATCAGCAGAAGAGGCCGCCACGAGGTCCGAAGACCGGCAGGCAACGACAATACAGAAAAGCAGTTTCGATGATGCATGCCCGCAGTATAACCGTATCGACCGAGAATTCCAAACATCCCCGTGGGCGGCTAGATGTACTCGGCCAGCAGCTCGCGGCGGGGGCGGAGGATGACGATCTCGGAGACCGTAGAAAAACGGCTTTCGAGGCTCGCGTCGCACTGCTCGAGAGAAATGGTATAAACGTGGTAGAGAGCCCAGCTTCTACTCGTTTTTCAAGCCTGGCAGGTAGCCGTAAGTGGCTGCCCGATAAAGCCTTATGTACAAGCTCCCCGACAAGGACTCGAACCTTGGACTTAGCGGTTAACAGCCGCTCGCTCTACCAACTGAGCTATCGGGGAGTGCAGTGCCCGCAATAAGGAGTAACTAGGCCGGTTCCCGTACCTGTGAATCCCGTAACTGCGGATGATTGTATTGTATTTTAGCCGCGCCGATGACCGGAATCAAGGGGGTGTGCGTCAGGTAAAGCTCCGAAGGACCTCGGGAGGAGCCGGGGCGTAGGAGTGGGGCTCCATGGAGCATGTGGCGCGACCCTGGGTCAGGCCGCGCATGGCGCTGGAGTAGCCGAACAGGTTGGCCAACGGGGCGTGGGCCTCGATGACCGTCGTTTCGCCACGCACGTGCGTTCGCTGAATCATGGCCCGACGTTGTTGAAGATCGCTGACGATGTCGCCCACGCCATCCTCCGGCGTGGTTACCTCCAGCCGCATGATCGGTTCGAGCAGCACGATGCCGGCCTCGCGTAGGGCCTTTTCAAAGGCATCCGCCGCAGCGAATCGGAACGCCAACTCATTCGACTCACTCTCGTGGACATGACCGCCGGTGATGGTCACCTTTACCTTCATCAGCGGGAAACCAAGAGAACCGCCCCCCTCGCCTCGTTCCTGCAAGACTTCGAGCGCGGCCTGGAGCATTTCAGGCGGAAGGGGCACGTCACGGGCCACGATTACGATGACCGGCTGGGCACAGTCGGCCAGCGGCTCCATGCAGATGGATAGTTCGGCCGTGTGCGGCTGGCCGGCGATCACGCGATGATGGCAAGCACCGGTCACCTCGACGGTCTTGGCGATAGTTTCGCGATAGCTGACGCGCGGGTTGTGGACCTTGACGTTCAGGTTGAAGTCGCGGAGCAGACGGTGCTTGATCACTTCCAGGTGCAATTCGCCCATTCCACTGATGAGCGTCTGACCGGTTTCCTCGCTCTCGCTGGCGCGGAAGGTAGGGTCCTGCCGCTTGAGCATGTCCAACACTTGCGACAGCTTCTTCCGTTCGGTCGACGACTCGGGCTCGATGGCCATGGAGATGACCGTTTCGGGGAAGCAGATGGTTTCGAGTACGATGGGATGCTTCGGGTCGCAGAGCGTGTCGCCGGTGATGGAGTGGCGCAGGCCGATCACACCGACGATATCACCGGGATGGGCCTCGGGAATCTGCTCGCGGCGGTCGGCCAGGAGCTGCCAGAGCTGGGGAACGTTTTCCTTCTTGTCCTTGCCCGGGTTGAGCACGCGACTGTTCGCCTTCAAGATGCCGGAGTAGACGCGCACGTAGTGCATATCGCCGTGCTTATCGGCGACGATCTTGAACAGCAGACCGCAGAAGGGTTCCTTCGGGTCGGGTTTACGAGTGATTTTTCGTGCTTCGCAGGGCGTCTTCGCGTTAACTTCCTGGCCCTCGACGGGCGGCATGTCGAGCGGGCTGGGGAGAAAGTTGCGCACGGCGTCCAGGAGCGGCTGGATTCCGATCTTGTCAAGCGCAGAGCCGCATAGCACGGGCACGAGCATGTTGTGCAGCGTAGCGCTTCGGAGCACGCGGCGAACCAAGTCTGACGGGACCGGTTCCTCGGCCAGCATCAACTCGGTCAGCTCGTCGTCGTACAGCGACAGTTGATCGAGCAAGTAGACGCGCCACATCTGCGAGTCGTCGAGCGCCTCGGGTGGAATGTCTTCGACGGCAAGGTTCTTCTCAGCCGCCTCCGGCGGGAAGCAGTGGAGTTTCATATCGATCAGGTCGATAATGCCGCGGAACGGGTTGGGGAAATGGGGCGGGCCGCTCCCCCAGGGGATACTGATGGGCAGCGGCTTTGCGCCGAGCCGTTTTTCGATTTCGTCGAGAACGGCGTAGAAGTCCGCTCCTTCGCGGTCCATCTTATTGATGAACGCCACGCGCGGCACATGATACCGATCCGCCTGCCTCCAAACGGTTTCACTCTGGGCCTCCACGCCTTCGCGGGCGCTGAAGACGACGACGGCACCGTCGAGCACTCGCAGGCTGCGTTCGACCTCGGCGGTGAAGTCAACGTGGCCGGGCGTGTCAATGAGGTTGACGGTCACGTCCTTCCAGGGGAAGGAGACGGCGGCGGAGTAGATGGTGATTCCGCGTTCTTGCTCTTCGGGGTCGAAGTCGGTTTCGGTGGTGCCCTTATCGACGTCGCCCATCCGATGCTTGTAGCCGCAATAGAAGAGCATACGCTCGGTAACGGTCGTCTTGCCGGCGTCGATATGGGCGACGACACCGATATTGCGTAGCTTACTCAGGTCGGAAGCCATGCACCTACCAAGCGAAGTGGGCGAAGGCCTTGTTCGCTTCGGCCATGCGGTGGACGTTTTCGCGCCGGGTCATGGCGGTGCCTTCCCGATTGTACGCGGCGATCAGTTCGTTGGCGAGTTTTTCGTGGGTCGCCTTTCCCTTCTTCTCGCGAACGGCCATGAGAATCCATCGAATGGCCAGGGACTGCTGGCGATTTCTCTTCACCTGCATGGGCACTTGGTAGGAGGCTCCGCCGACGCGTTTGGAGCGGACCTCGACGTTTGGCTTGACGTTTTCCAAGCCTTGGGTGAAGACATCGATTGGTTCAACGTCTTTCACGCGTTTGGCAATGACGTCGAGCGCGTCGTAGAACACCTTCTGGGCGGTGCTCTTCTTGCCATCCCACATGAAGCAATTGATGAACTTACTGGCCAGGATCGACCCAAACTTCGGATCCGGCGCGAGTTGTTTCTTACTGGCGGTAATGCGACCCATGGGAGAATTCGTAATGGAGGATTCGGGATGTTCTGGATGGTATTGTCAGCGCGTGGTCCGGCTAGCCGCGTTTGGCGCCGTATCGGCTTCGTGCTTGTTTTCGGCCCTCAACCCCGAGGGTATCGAGCGAGCCACGAATGACCTGGTAGCGCACGCCGGGGAGGTCGCGTACACGACCGCCGCGGACGAGCACGATCGAGTGCTCCTGGAGACTATGGCCCTCGCCAGGAATGTACACGGTCACTTCCTTGCCATTGGAGAGGCGGACGCGGGTGATCTTTCGCAGCGCGGAGTTCGGCTTCTTGGGGGTCATTGTTTTGACCTGGAGGCACACCCCTCGTTTCTGGGGGCATCGTTCCAGGACGGGTGCCTTACTGAACTTGCGCGGCTTCTTCCGCCGCTGGCGAACCAGTTGATTGATCGTTGGCATAGTGAACCGTGGTGCCTGAAGGCTCAGGGATATGTTGTTTATCGGAAACCCGTAATTATCCTCTTTGACAAGGAAGTTGTCAACGGGGGCCTACCGGGTTGGGGATGGCCTCTAGCGCTCGTATTGTTCTGACGAGCGCTTATTCGTTGGAATCCTACTCCTTGTCTTGGTCAATTTCCTGTTTCTCGTTTTGATCGGGATTCTTGTCCGTGTCCTTGACATCAGACGACTCGTCACTCGCACTAAACAGGGCGTCGAGTGGGGCCGATCCGACCGTAGCCTCATTCAATCGAATCGCGGACCCTTCATCCGGGGCTTCTTGTGGCGCAGTTGCGGGGCTGTCGAGCAGCGGGAATCGTCGCGAGAGGAAGCTTTCCTTCTCGGCGGCGAGGGCATCAAGGGCTTCGGGTCGGATGCGCACCTCGGAACTCTGGTAGGTATGGAAGCCGGTGCCGGCCGGAACGAGGTGCCCGAGGATCACGTTCTCTTTCAGGCCGACGAGGTTGTCGACCTTGCCGGCCAGGGCGGCCTCGGTGAGCACCTTGGTGGTTTCCTGGAAGCTGGCGGCGGAGATGAAGCTATTGCTCTGAACAGACGCCTTGGTAATTCCCAGGAGTTGGGTGCTTGCGGTAGCCGGCTTGGGCCGGATGCCCTTGGCTGGCGTGCCGCCGAGCGTTTCGATTTGCGAATTGGCGGCTTCCAGCGTTTCTCGGGGAACGATGGCGCCCTCCTCGAATTCGCTATCGCCCGGTTCGGTGATCTTGACGCACTTGGCCGTCTGCTCGTTGGCTTGACGGAATTCGAACTTGTCCATGACGGAGCCGGGCAGGAGGCCGGTATCGCCGATGGTTTCGACGCGCACCTTGCGGAGCATTTGGCTGACGATGATCTCGATGTGCTTGTCGTTGATTTCGACACGTTGGGAGCGGTACACATTCTGGATTTCGCGCACCAGATACTGCTGTACGGCCTCTTCGCCGGAAATACGGAGGATGTCGTGCGGCACCAGGGGGCCGTCAACCAGGGATTCTCCCGCTCGAACGAAGTCACCCGCGTGAACGCGAAGGTATTTGCCGTGTGAGACCAAGTGTTCGCGTTCGATTCCCGATTCGCTCCGCACGACGATGGTTCGTTTTCCGCGTCGCTTCTCGCCCAGGAGTTCGACCGTGCCGTCGATTTCGGCGATGACGGCGGGATCCTTGGGCTTGCGTGCCTCGAAGATTTCCGTCACGCGGGGCAAACCACCGGTGATGTCTTGCGTACCGCCTGCCTCGCGGGGCGTTTTTGCCAGCATGGTGCCGGCGGAGACCAGTTTCCCTTCAGGGGTCTCGATGTTGGCTTTTTCGGAGAGGTAGTAGAAGTCGAGGATTTTGCCTTCCTCGTCTTCAATGATGACTTGCGGGTGGAGGTCGCCCTTGTGCTCGGTAATCAGCATACGGACGAGGCCGCTGGGATCCTTTTCCATCCGCATGGTTTCGCCTTCGACAATATCCTCGAATCGGACCTTACCGGCCACTTCGGCCAGAACGGGTACGGCGTGCGGGTCCCACTGGCACAGGATCGCTCCGGCCTCGACTTGCTGGTTCTCCTCGACGAGCAGTTGGGCGCCGGCGGGGATTTCCTCTTCTTCGAGTTCGCGTCCTTTGGGGTCCAACAGCAAGATTTGACCGTTTCGGGTGAGTACGACGTTCTGGCCGGCGTCGTTGCGAACGACCTTCAATCGGGTGAACTTAACCTGGCCGGACCGTTTGGCGCGAATTTCGCTCTCTTCGACGGCGCGGGCGGCCGTTCCACCGATATGGAACGTACGCATGGTCAACTGGGTACCCGGTTCACCGATGGACTGCGCCCCGATGATCCCGACCGCCAGCCCCTCCTCCACCAGGGTGCCGCAGGACAGGTCCATGCCGTAGCAGAGTGCGCACATGCCGAGCGGCGCATCGCAGGTCAGCGGGCTTCGCACCTGGATCTTCTCCAGGCCCATGTCTTCGATGCGCCGGGCAGCGTCGCTGGTAATCAGCTCGTTTTCGCGAACGATTACCTCGTCGGTAATCGGGTTGACGATATTCGCCCGGCTGACGCGTCCGCGAATCGAATCGGCCAAACTCACTTCCACTTTTTCACCGCGGTAGATGACCCCCTTGGTGATCGCTTGCGTAGTGCCGCAGTCATGCATGGTAATGACGACGTTCTGGGCAACGTCGGCCAGCTTTCGAGTAAGGTACCCCGAGTCGGCCGTCTTCAGGGCCGTGTCGGCCAAGCCCTTTCGGGCACCGTGCGTGGAGCTGAAGTACTCCAGCACGCTAAGTCCCTCGCGGAAATTCGCCGTAATGGGCGTTTCGATAATTTTGCCCGACGGCTTGGCCATAAGCCCACGCATGCCGGCGAGCTGACGGATTTGTTCAACGCCGCCGCGGGCACCCGACTGGGCCATGAGGAAGATCGGGTTCACGTAGCCTGGAAAACGGTGGTCGTTCTGGAGTTCCTCCATCATTTCCGTGGTAATTCGTGTTCGGGCATGTGTCCAAGCGTCGAGCACTTGGTTGTATCGCTCGCCCTCGGTAATGATGCCTCGCTGATAGAGCTTCATAATGCGCAAGACGGATTTCTCGGCCGAGCCGATGATCCTCGATTTGCTCGAAGGCGTGATCAGGTCGTCGGTGGCGAAGCTCAGCCCACTGAGCGTGCTTTCGCGGAATCCGAACCGGTTCATGTCGTCCAGCAGCTCGATGGTCAGCCGTCGTCCGAGCAGTTCGTAGCAGTCGGAAATAACGCTGGCCAGGTCGGAGCCCTTCAGCGGCATGTTGTAGAAGGCCATGCCCTCGGGTAGAACGGCATTGAACATCACGCGGCCGACCGTCGTGCTGACAAGGCTTCCAGTTCGGTTTTCGTCCTGTCCCTTCACCCGGCGGGAGGTGGGTAACTTGACGCGAATGGCCGCGTGTGTATCAACCGCGCGAAGCGAATAGGCCAACTGAACTTCGTCCTCGGAGGAGAAGATCATGCCATCGCCCTTCCGGTCGGCTAGGTTGGAGGTGATGTAGTAGCAACCCATGATCACATCTTGTGACGGGCTGATAATGGGCTTCCCGTTGGCCGGGCTGAAGATATTGTTCGTCGACATGAGCAACGTATGCGCCTCCACCTGGGCCTCGATCGAGAGAGGCAGGTGGACGGCCATCTGGTCGCCGTCGAAGTCGGCATTGAAGCCCTTGCACACCAGCGGATGGAGCTTGATGGCGTTCCCTTCGACCAGCATGGGTTCGAAGGCTTGAATGCCCATGCGGTGCAGCGTGGGAGCGCGGTTGAGCAACACGGGATGATTCTGGATGACCTCTTCGAGGATATCCCAAACCTCGTCATCCTTGCGCTCGAGCATCTTCTTGGCCGACTTGATGGTGTCGGCATGCCCCAGTTCCTTCAGCCTCCGGATGATGAACGGCTGGTACAGCTCCAGCGCGATCTTCTTCGGCAGCCCGCACTGGTGCAAGCGCAGGGTCGGGCCGACCACGATCACGCTTCGCGCCGAGTAGTCCACTCGCTTACCTAGCAGGTTTTCACGGAAGCGGCCCTGCTTGCCCTTGATCATGTCGGTCAGCGACTTCAAGGGGCGATTGCTGGAGCCGAGCACGGGGCGCTTGCAGCGGTTGTTGTCGAACAGGGCGTCGACCGACTGCTGTAGCATGCGTTTCTCGTTCCGGATAATGACCTCCGGAGCGTTCAGGTCGACCAGCTTCTTCAACCGGTTGTTCCGGTTGATGATGCGGCGATACAGGTCGTTCAGGTCGCTGGTGGCGAAGTTGCCCGAATCAAGCAGCACGAGGGGTCGCAGGTCGGGCGGAATGACGGGGATGACGTCGAGCACCAACCATTCCGGCCGGTTGTCGCTGTCGCGAATCGCCTCGACGATCTTCAGCCGGTTGATCAGATCTTTTCTCTTCTGCTTCGAGCCGGTTTCAACCAAGTCCTTGCGTAATTGCTGCGAGAGTGTCACCAAATCGAGTTCGGTGAGCAGTCGGCGGATGGCGTCGGCGCCCATATCGGCCTCGAAGGACGCGCCGGGAAAGTCCTTGCTCGCTTGGCGATACTCGTCCTCGGTCAGCAGTTGCTGTGCTTTCAGACCCGTGTCGCCCGGGTTGGTGACAACGTAATCCTGAAAGTAGATAACCTTTTCCAGGCTGGTCGTTTTCATGGCCAGCAGGGCGCCCAGCCGGCTGGGCATTGCCTTGAAGAACCAGATATGGACGACCGGCGCGGCCAGTTCGATGTGGCCCATTCGCTTGCGGCGGACGCGGCTGTGTGTGATCTTGACCCCGCAGCGGTCGCAGATCATACCCTTGTACTTCATGCCGCGGTACTTCCCGCACGAGCACTCCCAGTCTTTCTCGGGGCCGAAGATCCGCTCGCAGAACAGGCCGTCCTTTTCCGGCCGGTACGTTCGGTAGTTGATCGTTTCCGGCTTCTTTACTTCGCCGAACGACCAGCTTCGAATATCGTGAGGCCGGGCAAGCGATATTTTGACCGACGCGTAATCGTTGATCCGATCGTAAGTGGCTTCACCGATACTCACGGCGCAGACTCCTTAGGGAGTTGGGTACTTTAGGTACGGGAATCATTTTGGAAAGCAGGCGAGTCCGCTTTGGAGGGCTGGAGCCCAGGAATCTTACAGCCTCGACTTTTCCAACTGCATATTCAGGGCCAAGCCCCGGATTTCGTTCGTCAGCACATCGAAGCTGGCGGGCGTTCCGGCTTCGAGCGTGTTCTCGCCTTTGACCATGGCCTCGTAAATTTTGGTTCGTCCCTCCACGTCGTCGCTCTTGACGGTCAAGAGTTCCTGGAGGATATAGGCGGCGCCGTACGCTTCTAGCGCCCACACTTCCATTTCGCCGAAGCGCTGGCCGCCGAACCGCGCCTTGCCACCCAGCGGTTGCTGGGTGATGAGCGAGTAAGGGCCCGTGCTGCGGGCATGTACCTTGTCGTCGACCAGGTGGTGCAGCTTGAGCATGTAAATCTGGCCGACCGTGGACAACTGCTCGAACACCTCGCCGGTCCGCCCATCGTAGAGCTGCGCCTTCCCGGTAACGGGCAAGCCGGCCTCTTCAAGCGCCTTGTGGATGTCGTCCTCGCTGGCACCGTCGAACACCGGCGTGATAGCCTGGAACCCGAGCGCCGCGGCGGCCCATCCCAAATGCGTTTCCAGAATCTGACCCACGTTCATGCGGCTGGGCACGCCCAGCGGGTTGAGCAGGATTTGGATCGGCGTTCCATCGGCCAGGAACGGCATCTCCTCTCGCGGCAGAATCTTGGCGATGACACCTTTGTTGCCGTGGCGCCCGGCCATCTTATCACCCACCGAAATGGCTCGCTTCGCGGCGATGTAGACCTTCACCATTTGCAGGACGCCGCTGCGCAGCTCATCCCCGCGTTTCATCGAGTTGAGCCGGCGCTCCTTGGCGTCGACGGCCGTTTCCACGCTGGGCCAAATGCTCTTGTAAATGTTGTCGACCTCTTCCCGGCGTTGCGGGCCGCGGATGTCGAGGTTGTCGAGCTTGAACTGCTGAGCTTGCTCTGCCACGTAGCGATGCTCCTGGCCCTCGACCAGCGGATTGCCGTCTTCGTCCGTCAGCTTCCGGTCGAGCACGGTCTCGATCTGGGTCACCAGCTCACCGAACGCCAGGGCGACATGGGCATTCCCTTCGTTCTCCACTTCCTTCAAGCTCGCCTCGAATGCCACCCGCTCCTCTTCGGAAAGGCTCATGCGGCGCGAAAACTTTTGCGTATGGATGACGATACCCTCGATCCCGGACGGGACTTCCAGCGAGTCGTTCTTCACGTCCTCGCCGGCGCGACCGAAGATGGCGTGCAGTAGCTTCTCTTCCGGCGTGAGTTCGGTCTTCGACTTGGGAGACACCTTGCCGACCAGCACGTCGCCCTGACGCACGTAGGTCCCCACGCGCACGATGCCCGACTCGTCCAGATTGCGCAGCATCCGTTCGCCCACGTTCGGAATATCGCGGGTGAACTCTTCGCGGCCGAGTTTCGTCTCGCGGATTTCGATGTCGAACTCTTCGATATGGATCGACGTGTAGGTGTCGTTCTCGACCAGCTCCTCGCTGATGATGATGGCGTCCTCGAAGTTGAAGCCGTCCCATGCCATGAACGACACGAGCACGTTGCGCCCCAGCGCCAATTCGCCCGCGCTGGTCGCCGCGCCGTCGGCAATCACCTGGCCCTTCTCGACCTTGTCACCCGGAAGCACGATCGGCTTCTGGTTCTGGCAGGTTCGTTCGTTCAGCCCAACGTACTTGCGCAGCGGGTAAATGTCGGCGCCGATCTCAATCCGGTTGGCGTCGACATAGGTGACGGTGCCCTTGCGGCGGGCACGGATAATCATGCTGGAGTTGCGAGCGGCGTCTTTTTCGAGGCCGGTCGATACCAGCGGCGGCTCGGCAATCAGCAGCGGCACGGCTTGCCGCTGCATGTTGGCGCCCATCAAGGCTCGGTTCGCGTCGTCGTGTTCCAAGAAGGGGATGAGTCCCGCGGAAACGCCAATCATTTGGCAAGCGGCGATATCGATGTACTGCACCCGATCGACCGGCACCATGGACACGTCGCCGCGGTAACGGGCGATGAGCCGCTCGCCGACCAGCGAGCCGTTCTCCATGGGAGCGTCAGCGGGCGCCAGGACGGCTTCGTGCTCCTGGTCGGCTCGGAGCCATTCGACTTCATCGGTCAACTTGCCGTTGAGAACCTTCTGGTAAGGCGCCACGAGGAATCCGTAGTCGTCCACCCCGGCATAGATGGCCAAACTCGAGATCAGGCCGATGTTGGTGCCTTCCGGCGTCTCGATCGGGCAGATGCGGCCGTAGTGAGAAATGTGGACGTCGCGCACCTCGAAGCCTGCCCGTTTCCGGTTGAGTCCTCCAGGACCCAACGCGCTGAGCCGCCGTTCGTGGGTCAACATGGACAACGGATTGGTCTGGTCCACCACTTGCGAGAGTTCACCCCGGCCGAAGAAGTACTCGATCGCCGCGGAAATACTCTTGGGGTTTACCAGACTCCGCGGCGTCATGTCTTCCAGGTCTTTGAGGCTCATCCGCTCTTGTACAGTGCGACGCAGCTTCAAGAACCCCTTGCGCAGCTCGTCGCTAGCAAGTTCATCGATGGTCCGCAAGCGCCGGTTGCCCAGGTGGTCGATATCGTCGACGAAGGCCTCCGGATCGCCGTCGCGGAGGCGAACCAAATACTTGATCGACGCGATCAGGTCTTCCGCCCGGAGAGTCATCTCGTCCTCCGGAACGTTCGTTCCCAGCTTCCGGTTGATCCGGAATCGCCCGACTCGCCCCAACCGGTAGCGGTTCGTATCGTAGAACTTCTCCTGGAATAGGGTTCTTGCCTTTTCCAGTTGGGGAGGATTGCCGGGGCGTAGACGCTGGTAAATACGCAGCAGGGCTTCCTCGTGGCTGCCGGTGGCGTCCTCTGAAAGGGCGTTGATCAGCAAGGGATTCTTCGGCGAGTCCATCACCTCGACCTCGGAAATTCCCGAAGTGCAAATCGTTTCGGCCATGTTCTTCGTGATCTTATGGCCGCACTCGACGATAATCTCCCCAGCACGCTCGCTGTCCATCGGATAGACGATATCGCCGATGGCCAGTTTCCCTTCAACCTTTACGGCGCTACGGCCGTCCACAATGGTTTCCATTCGCGTTTCGTAAAAGGTGCGCAGCAGGTCGGCGTTCTCGCTGAACTTCGGATCCATGGCGCGCAGCAGCGTCATGACCGAGAACTTTCCGCTCTGATCGATGCGGACAACAAGGGTTTCCTTGCGCGTTACATTCAGCTCGATCCAGCTTCCTCGCTCGGGGATAACACGACAACTGTGAAGCCTTCGCTCGCTCGTTGTCTCGGCCTCCATGACGAAGTCGATGCCGGGCGAGCGGTGCAACTGGGAAACTACGACGCGTTCGGCCCCGTTGATGATGAACTCGCCGCCGCCAAGCATGATGGGCATGTCGCCGAGGTAGACTTCCTCCTCGACGGGCTCCTCCTTGGTCAATCGGAGCCATACTCGCAGCGGACGTCCATACGTCAAGCGGAGCTGGCGACATTCGTCGGGTTCGTAACGAGGCTTTCCCAGTTCGTATTTGACGTACTCGACGCGGAGCGTCTTGTCGTAGCTCTCGACCGGGAATATCTCGCGCAGCACGCCCTCGATCCCCTGATCCTTCCGCTTGTTGGACAGAACCTCATGCTGGAGGAATGCTTCGTAACTGCGAGTTTGAATTTCCGTCAGGTCAGGAACTGCGTACAACGGTCGAAGACTACCGAAGTGCCGAACTTCCTTCGGTTGCTGGCATCGTTGGGCCGAAATTGCCATCGAGGGTCTAGCTCCTCAGCTACGAAAGGGAAGGAATCTCGATTGCCGAGAGGGAGCACATAACTACCCTTTCGCGGTCGAGACCGAGAAACATGGATGATTGGGGAACATGTGACGGCGCAGCGCATCGTTCCGCGCATACAACGAACCGCCCTCGTCGAGGGGTGCGTTTAGCCGCCAAAGCGCACCTTGAATTACGAACAGAATGGAACGCCAAACTCGTCTTCCTGCTGGCTGGAACCCAATGCCGGGAGGGGATACGCCCTCGCCGGCATCCAAAAAGCCCTCGGTTACGGCGCGCCGGATGCCGCCCAACCATGGCCGGGAACGCTTAGCCTGCCGGCTTGATTGAAACCGTGGCGCCTGCCTCTTCCAGCTTGGTCTTCAGCGCCTCGGAGTCCTCCTTCGAGATCCCTTCCTTCACCTTAGACGGAACTGCCTCGACCAAGTCTTTCGCTTCCTTCAGCCCGAGCCCGGTCGCGGCACGCACTTCCTTAATCACGCCAATCTTCTTCTCGCCAAAGTTTTCGAGCACCACGTCGAACTCGGTCGGCTCGGTCGGCGCTGCGACGCCACCTTCAGTGCCCAGCATGGGGCCGGCCATCATCATGCCGCCACCAGCCGCCGGCTCGATTCCATGCTCGTCTTTCAGATAGTCGCTGAGTTCCTTGGCCTGCTTCAGCGTCAACTCTACGATCTTCTCCCCCAGCTCTTTCGTCTGTTCGGAGTATTCCACTACGGTGTCTGTTGCCATCGTACTCTGGGTCCTTTCTCAACTTAACGTCGATGGACGGCTGCCCTTCTGGCATAAGAACTAGCCGCCAACTAGATGGTTGGTTCCAATTACTCTGATTCGTAACCGGCACAGGTTGTCCTGATTGCCGAAACTACTCTACAAGCTCCCCGCCCGACCGGTGCCGGACAACGCATTGGGAACCCGATTAGGCGTCTCCTTCCGTTGCCACTTGTGCGTCCGCCTCTTCTGCCACTTGTGCGTCCGCCTCTTCTGCCACTTGTGCGTCCGCCTCTTCTGTCACTTGTGCGTCCGCCTCTTCTGTCACTTGTGCGTCCGCCTCTTCTGTCACTTGT
>CAZASB010000057.1:0-3046 GCA_964487655.1 uncultured Planctomycetaceae bacterium | reverse complement strand
GCGTCCGCCTCTTCTCCTGCCTTCTTCTTGATTTGACTTGCCAGGGCGGCGCCGACCGAGACAAGCTGGCTGACCAGTCGAGCCCCCGGGCTGAGAACTTGGCCCATGAGGATGCTCAACTGTTCCTCTCGCGTGGGCCATTTGCTGACCTGCTCGACCTGCTCGGCCGAGAGCCGTTCACCGTCGACAATCCCACCGCGGGCCGCGAACGACTTGTATTCATCCTTCTTGGCTAAACGGACGACTTCCTTTGCCAGGGCCACGACATCTTGCCCACCCCAGCAGATCGCCGACGAACCCGTCACGCCATCGAACATGGGTCGGAGCGAAGTCCCGTCCGTAGCGCGGGCGGCCAAGCTCCTCTTGACCACCAGCATGTTGATGTCTTTGCTGGACAACTCGGCTCGGAGGCTGTTGTCGGCATTGGCGTTCAGACCAACCACGCTCACCAAGACGGCGTCACTGACGCCGCTAAGGCGCTGCCGCAACTCCTCGGTCACCAAGTTTTTGACGTATTTACTCATAACGATCCCCTTTAGGCGGCCAGTACGCGTACACTCGGGCTCATGGTCGCGCTAATGGCAATTCCCTTGATGTATTGTCCCTTCACGGTGGCCGGGCGCATGCCCGTCACAAAGTTCATGAAGGTTCGGATGTTGTCGACCAATTTCGGCGCGTCAAAGCTGAGCTTCCCCACAACCGCGTGGACGATGCCGGCGGCATCGTTACGGAACTCGACCTTACCGGCTTTGTACTCCTTGATTACCTTGGCCACGTCGGGAGTCACCGTGCCGGCGCGAGGCGAGGGCATGAGACCTCGCGGGCCAAGCACCTTTCCGAGTGGCCCTACCATGCCCATCATGTCGGGTGCGGCGATGCACACGTCGAAGTCAAGCCATCCGCCCTTGATGCGGGCGGCGAGTTCCTCGCCACCGACTTCGTCGGCCCCGGCCTCGGTGGCCTCGGCGATCTTGTCGCCCTTGGCGAACACGATCACTCGCAGGGTTCGTCCGATACCGTGCGGCAGCACAATCGAGCCTCGCACAATCTGATCAGCCTGTTTGGGGTCCACGCCCAATCGCATGGCGATTTCAACGGACTGGTCGAACTTCGTGGTGTTGAAGTTCTTCAGCGTGGAAACGGCCTCTTCGAGCGGCAAAGCCTCGCTGCTCGGCACCTTCTTCACCATTGCCCGCATTCGTTTTGGTTGCTTCGACATAGTCATTTCCTTCAGCCGTCGATCACTTCGAGGCCCATGCTCCGCGCGGCCCCTTCGATCAGTCGCCGGGCGTTTTCGGGGTTGCGCGTATTGATATCTGCCATTTTGGTCTTAACGATCTCGTCTATCTGCGCGACCGTTACGTTGCCGACCTTCTCCTTGTTTGGCACTCCAGAGCCCTTGGCAATACCGGCAGCCTTCTTCAGAAGAGCGGCAGCGGGCGAACTCTTGGTGACGAACTCGAAGCTCCGATCGTTGTACACTCGCACGATCACGGGAACCGGCATTCCGCCAGCTTCCTTGGTGCGTTCATTAAACTGCTGGACGAATTGTCCCAGGTTGATCCCGTATCGGCCCAAGGAGGTGCCCACCGGAGGCGCAGGCGTCGCCTGTCCGCCAGGAATTTGGAACTTCGCTTGACCTACAAGTTGTTTAGCCATGGTCTTCTTGCCACCGATCTCGTTTTACGAGCCGCCTTCCCGTTCGGGAAGGCGTTCACCGCATTATAGTTTCTCAATTTGCCAGTATTCGAGCGTCACCGGCGTACTGCGACCGAAGATGTTGATCATAATCGTCACCTGCCCGTTCGCCTGATCGATGCTCTCGACCTCGCCCTCGAAGCTTTCGAAGGTTCCCTCCTTGATCTTGACCCGGTCACCCCCGAGGAATCCAATTTCCAGCTTCGGTTGCTTCTCCTCCTTCTCTTCCTTCTTCGCGAGGATGGCTTCAACCTCGTGGGGCAGCATGGGGGTGGGATGCCCGGTTGCCCCGGTGAAGTCACCAATACCCGAGGTCTCGCGTACAAGGAACCACGTGTCGTCGTTGATCTCCATTTGGACGACGAGGTAACCGGGATAAAGCTTCCGCTTCACTACGCGTTTCTTCCCGCCCTTCAGGTCGGTCACCTTCTCGGTCGGAACGATGATCTCACCGAAGTAGTGATCCAGCCCGGCGATCTTCACGCGGCGCACCAACCCCTCGCGAATGGAATCCTCCCGGTTGCTTTGCACCTTGAGGATGTACCAGTCCATCTTGTCCGACTTCGGCTCGGGAGCCTCTGCCGGAGTATCCGCAACAACGGGAGCGTCGGACGGCTCGTCTGTCGGAGTGTCCACCACAACGGGCTCGTTGGACGGCGCGAGCGCCGACTCCTGCTTCGGATCGTTGACTTCGTTGGAAACCTGGGCTTCGTTCAGTTCAGTCATATTCTTCGGCCGATCATTCACGCCAAAGGCCTCCCCAATCGGGTAACCGGTGGCGACGACGCACACCCTTCTGGTTCAAACGGACCCTAAGCAACTGCTCCCCTGCCTCTGTCTACTCGTACCTCGAACGGTTGAGTCGGGTCAACTCAACGACAACTTAAATAATTTTTAGGGTTCGGAAGACACCGCCCCAAAACAGGTCAAACAGGGTCAGCACCGTCGCGAGCACGAAAATCGTAATCAGGACCACTACCGACGCCCGGATTAGTTCGCTTCGCGTTGGCCATGAAACCTTGTTCATCTCTGCCTCGACGGCGATGAGAAAATCAGCGAAACCGGGGAAGTTTACAACCCGGTACGTGATCCACACCCCCGCCATCAACAGGATGGCCGGAATGCCATATCGGATTCCCAGCTCCCATTGGTCAAGGTTCTCGCTCAGCCGCCAGCAACCAATGGCAACCGTTATGGCGATTGTCACAAAGGTTATCTGGCGGGTAATGCGCCCTTGGCTTCGTTTATATATGCCGGTCTGGACCAGCTCCCGAAGAAACGCGATCACTCGGTGGGCCCCCTTAAAAAATAATTGCGGTCGTCACAAACAGGGGCGGGGGGACTCGAA
>CAZASB010000056.1:0-19646 GCA_964487655.1 uncultured Planctomycetaceae bacterium | reverse complement strand
AGAACGCCCTTTGTGCCGCGAAAATTGGGACAGTCCCCCTGTGAACGGTTACGCGTGGTTTACGTCAAGTGGACAGGGCCGGGCTTGAACCGGCGACACCTGGATTTTCAGTCCAGTGCTCTACCAACTGAGCTACCTGTCCGTGGCTCCGAAACAGAGTCCAAACCTTGATAGTATATAATGTTCGGCACGCATGTCAACAACCCTACCAGGGCTTTTTCGCCTGTGGCCATTCTTCTTCCTACTCCGGCCCGAATTTGTGCTGAAGAGGGGGCCGACTGCTTGACAACCGGGCATTCGAAGCCTACGATCGGTCTTGGGGATTTTCGGGATCATATTCCCCAAGCACTTTTCCCAATTGTTACTGCTTTTTCCAGCGGGACGCCCTTTCCGCAGGTGGTTCTAATTAAACGGGCGAGGGGCACTAGGACGAGGAGCTGGGCGATGCGAACAAAGGCGGGCCAACTTGTGGACAGCCGGTGGCGTCGGCTGACGGTGGCCGCGGCGCTCGTATTTGGGCTCTGGGGAATGGAGCGGCTGGGTACCGCTGCCGGCCTTGCCCCCGATAGCCCGGAGGTCGTGAAGGCCATCGATCAGGGGTTGCAGTTCCTCGAAACGGGCAGCGAGAAGGAATCTCGCATGGGCGGCCATGCATTGGTGGGGATCGCCATGCTCAAGCACGGCGCGAATCGGGAGCATCCCCTCATTCAGCGCGCCGTTGCGACCATTCGGAAGACGCTCGGTGATCGCAATCCCGAGAAGCTCTCCTTCCGCGAAATCTACGGCCCGGGGCTTGCCGCAATCTTTCTTATCGAACTCGATCCAAGCACCTATCGGCCCGAAATCGAATGCCTACTGGAATGCCTGCGACGCGCGCAAAAGCCGCACGGGGGTTGGGGGTACGGCGACCGCGAGACGGGCGATACGTCCATGGTGCAGTACGCCGTGCTCGCGTTCTGGGAGGCAAGGCAGGCGGGATTTAAGGTGGAGCAGCCGATGATTGAGGGCATTACCGAGTGGCTGCTGCTCACGCAGGACCCTAGCGGCGGATTCGGCTACCAGGGGAAGATCGCGACTAGCGCGGGACAACTCGTACCGCAGGATTCGATCCGACTGAGTCTGACGGCCGCCGGCCTGGGCAGTTTGTATATCTGTGCCGATATGTTGGGGCTTTCCGAGCAGGCCCCGCAGCGCGACGAGGAGATTCCCGCCGCGCTTCAAGAGGTGCGGGAAGGGCAACCGGTTGCGCGACAGCCGAAGACTCGCATCGACCTGAAGCAGGTTGTCGCCGCGCAACGTCGCGGCAACCAGTGGATAGCAAAGAACTTCGATATCGCTCCGCCGCAGTGGACACATTACTACTTGTATGCCCTGGAACGATACATGAGCTTTCGTGAGGCGTCCGAGGGGCAAGACTCGCACCGTATCCCCTGGTACAATCTGGGAGCTGCGTTTCTGCTGAAGAGTCAGGAAGAGGCCGGAAGTTGGACCGGCCAGGGGCAGTCAACCGTTGATACGGCGTTTGGCCTGCTCTTCCTGATGCGATCGATGCGCAAGAGCATTGACAAGGCCCAGGGGCTTGGCGCGGGACTTCTGGTTGGCGGTCGCGGACTGCCGAAAGATACGGAGCGGGTCGAAGTGCGACGGGGCAAAGTGATTTCCAAACCGCTGGCGGGCCCGGTCGAGGAGTTGCTGGCCATGCTCGACGATCCGGCCGCCGTCGACTATGATCACGCGTTGGAGCAGTTGACCGATCTGACACCGGAAGAGGCCCAGAATATCTTCGGCACTCGCCCCGACCGGTTGAGGCAATTGGCCCGCGATGCATCGCCCCAGGCCCGCATTGCGGCGGTCCAGGCCCTCGGCGCCGGGCGCGATCTGGACGGGGTTCCGTTGCTCATCTTCGCGCTAGATGATGCCGACTTGGGCGTGGTGCGGGCGGCTCGCGACGCATTGCGTCGGCTGGCTCGCAGGCCGGCCGGATTCGGCCTGCCCGACGCCCCCAAGCCTACCGAACGCGCCGACGCGATCCGCCAGTGGAAGGCTTGGTACAAGGCCGTGTGTCCGGATGCCAAGTTTGAGAATTGACCCATGAATGCTTCCGCATCGTCAGGTCCGAGACATCGCGCCGTGTACGGGCTGCGCGTGTCGAATTACGACCGCGTGCTGAATATGATCCTGGCAGCCGTTCTCCTGGTTGGCTTGGCCGTGCTGACCCTGCTGACCCTCTGGTTGACCAGCCGGCTGTTTCTTGGGCAGGCGGCGGTGCCGGTTGTTATGGAGCAGATTGGTTCGAACGACAGCCCGCTCAATGACCAGCGCGACCTCGAGACGCCGGACACCGACCAGACCGACCTCGTGGAACCAGAGATTACCGAGCGGCTGGCGTCGATTGCCGACGCGGTGTCATCGCGGTCGGCCTTGTTGGGCGATCCCACGCTGGGCCGAGCGGCGAGAGAAGGCGTCGGCGGCAATCAGGGCGGGGTTGAGCGGCGATGGGAACTGACGTTCATGCAGGGCAATACGCTAGAGGTCTACGCTCGGCAACTCGACTTCTTCCGCATCGAGTTGGGCGTACTCGAGCCGGGGAATCGGATTACGTATGTGTCGAACCTCGCCCAACCGAAACCCGATACGCGAGTGGGCGCGGCCGATGCCGAGGGGCGCTACTACCTCACCTGGCGCGGCGGCGAACTCGTCGAGGCGGATCGGCAGCTTCTTGCCCGGGCCGGCGTGCCGAGCGAAGGACGGCTCATCTTGAAGTTCTTGCCGCCCGAGGTCGAAGCCCAGCTTGACCATCTCGAAAAGGTTCATGCGGGCAACGAGGCCGACCAGGTACGACGAACTCGGTTCGGCATCAGCCCGGATGGCGATGGATATCGGTTCCGAGTTATTGATCAAACATTTCGATAGCCGGCGCCGATCTGGGAAGATCGTGCGCTTTACCTGTACGATGTGAAGGGAAACCATGGACCTGACCACAATCACCGGTTTTCTGGCAGTTCTGATTTACATGGCTCTGGGGCTGATCGCCTTGTGGGGAGCGTTTTGCGTCATCATGGTGTGGCGGCGCGTGGCGCAAGTTCGATTCCGCGACGAACGGGATCAGTCCGAGTTTCTCGATCAGCTCGACGAGCGGCTTCGCGGCGGCGATCTCGACGCAGCCGGCCAGATGTGCGACGGCGACCTTCGCGCCCTGCCGCAACTGGTGTTGCTGGCCGCGTCGAATCGGCAACTCGGCTTTGCCAAGGTACGAGACCTGTTGGTCGATCGCTTTCGCCGCGACGTATTGGCCGACCTCGAATACCGTTTAACTTGGGTGGAAACGGTTATCAAGAGCGCTCCGATGGTCGGCCTGTTCGGCACGGTCATCGGCATGATGGGCGCGTTCAGCAAGCTTGCCAGCCAGCAACAGGAGAAGATCACCCCAAACGTCCTGGCGAGCGACATCAGCCTGGCGCTGATCACCACCGCGTGCGGGCTGGCCATTGCCATTCCTCTGGTGTTGGCTCGGGCAAGCGTTAACGTTCGCATTCGGCAGATGGAAGACCTGGCGGGCTTTGGGTTGACGCGATTTCTGGAGATGTTCAAGGCGGCCGCCTTGAGCGAGGGAACGGCCGGTTCGCCCGAGGCGAAGAAGGGGAGTGGACATGGCGATTGACACGGTTGCCAACGATGAACGGGACGAGGTCGTCGTTATCGACGCCCTCCTGCGACGTCGCCGGCGCGACTCGCTCGACATGGACATCACGCCCATGATCGACATCGTGTTCTTGCTCTTGATCTTCTTTCTTGTTGCCTCCATTCCGGACATGCAGGTGGAAGCCGAACTGCCGCCGGCGCGGCATGGCGTGGGCGTGAATCCTCGTTCGGCCATCGTGTTCACTCTGGCCGAGCGGTCGGGGCCGGCCGGGGCCAAGGTGTACTTGAGCGACGGCAAGAGCGGACAGCCCATTCCCACCGATCCGACCAGCCAGGAAACGGCCATCGAGCGGGCCTTGCGGGGCGAGGCCGGCGTGGCGCTCCCCGACGACATCGACGAGCAGGAGTCGATCATCCGAAGGGCTATTTCCACCGGTTTCCATCGAGCGGGGTTGAATACGGTGCTCTTGAAGGCCGAGAAGGGCGTGCTATATCGCGATGTCGATCGGGTTGCCCGCGCTATCGCTTCGGCTGATACCGAAGGAATCCAATTGAACCTGGCCGTACTCGAGATCCGCTGATGAAGACGCCGGCAGAACAACTCGACGCGATTCCGGCCGACGACGTGCCATCTATCCGATTCCGCAATGATTCCACGGAGGAAGAGGACGATGTGGACATGACCCCGATGGTCGATGTGACATTCCTGCTGTTGATCTTCTTCATGGTCACTGCCGCGTTCAGCCTCCAGAAGTCGATTGAGATGCCGCCTCCCGATCCGGAGCAGCAGACGGAACATGCACGTACGATTCAAGAGATCGAAGAGGATTCCAACTACGTGATTGTACAAATCGACAAGGACAACGCCATTTGGGTTGGCGAGAGCGAGGCCCCGAGCGAACAGGACCTACTCGTGAAGCTCCGTGCCGCCCGGGCTGCCGGCACGGAATCTCGACAGCAAGGTCCCACGAGGCTACTCGTACTGGCCGATACGGGCTGCCGCTGCGAAACGGTGGTTCGCGTGCTGGACGCAGGCAACGCAATCGGATTCGAGAGCTTGCGATTGGCCAAAGTCGATGAGGACGATTTCTGAAACTGTAACGACGAGATGATTCATGTCCCGAACGGAGAAGCTCCTCAATATCCTGGCCGAGCGCGATTTGTTGCCCGGGAAGCTGCTTACCAGCTTGCGGCAGCAGGTGGCGAAGGCGTCGAAACCCATTCGCCCCGAAGCACTGGCTGAACGGCTAGTTGAGGCCGGGCACCTGACTCCCGCGCTGGCCCAACGGCTGCTAGCCACCCTACCGAAGCCGGAGCCAAAAAGCCCGGTGAAAGGCGCGACGCGGTCGGGCCGAGAGAGCAAGGCAACGCCGACGGTTTCCACCGATTCAGCTTCGAGAAAGGATAATCTCGCCCCGCTCGAGGACGATTTCGATCTAGCTCCGCTCGACAACGATGATTTTGGCCTCGCGCCACTCGAGGACGATCCGTCGTTAAAGCGGCGTTCGTCGGCATCTAGGGCCACGAAGCAGTCAACGAAGACGCCCAAACATCCGGCTGAGGAGCCTTCGGGCCCGGTGAAACCGAAGGCTAGCAAGCCGCCGGAGCAACCGCCGGCTTCCTCGCTATTCGACGAAGAGCTTGGTCCGCTCGAGTTGGCCGGCGACGGTCTCGCTCCGCTCGACGGCCTGCTGGCAGCCGAGAGTATGGACGCGGCGTTGGCCGGAAGCCCGCTCATGTCCCTGCCAACGAAGCGCAAGGGGTTGTTCGGCTGGCTGAAGCGCGGCCGCGCGAGCACGCCTCGACGTCACGAGAACGTCTGGGAATCGCCCGTTCTGCTCATCAGCGGCGGCGTACTCGTCGGGTTGCTCGTCTTGGGAGTGGTGCTGCTGTGGACGCTGGGACGGCAGTCGGGAGACGAGACGCTGGCCGCCGCCAACGAGGAGTATCGAGCAGGTTCGTACACGCAAGCAATTCACAAGTTCGATCAGTTTCTCGAGCGATTCCCCAACCACGGAGGCGTCAGCAGTGCCCGTGTTACAAGAGAACTCGCCCGCCTTCGGCAGGCCACCGTCGCAGATGCTGACTGGACCACGGCCCTGGCTGACGCGAAGCAAGTGCTCAAGGAAATTCAGTCGGAAGACGCCTTCGGCGATGCCGCCGGTGAGTTGGCTGCCATGTTGCCTGCCATCGCGGAAGGGCTGGCCACTAGGGCGCGGAAAACCAACGATTCCGAGACGCTCAAGCAGGCCCGCGAGGCTCTCGAACTGGCGGGTAACCGCATGATCGTGCCCACGCGGCTTCAGCCGACCGCGAAGCTCGCGGAAATCGAGGCTCGGCTTGCGCTGGTCGATCGGCAGATCCACCAGGGCACGGAATTAGACGCCGCCATAACCGCTATCGAAGATGCCGTCGCGAGGGGCGACGCGAACTCGGCTTACGAAGCTCGGCGCGCTTTGTTGCGCGACTATCCGATGCTCGCCGAGGATGCAAAGCTTGAAACGGCCACTCGTGCGATCTCCGCGGCACAGCAGGTGGCTGTGCGAGTGACCGAGGAAGCCATCGCGGCCGATTCCTCGCCTGCGCCGAGTTCGCCTTGGGCCACCGCAACCCTGACCGAACGGATGACGAAAGAGTCGTTTCCAGGCGCCAAGGAAGAGGTCTTCGTTACCGTGGTTGCCGGTTCGGCTTATGGCTTCAACGTAGCCGATGGCCGGCTGCTGTGGCGGCGATATGTTGGCGAGCTGGGCGACGGCCTCCGTGCGCCGGCCGCTCCGGTTGCAGCAGGTACGGACCCGAGCAGTGATTGGTTTGTCGTGGCGCCGGCTGCAAACGAATTGTGGCGGCTCGATGCGCGAACCGGCCGACCTCACTGGCAGTTGCCCGTTGGGGAGCCCGTTGACCTGGCCCCGGTCCTTGCCGACGGACAGCTCATCCTAGCGACGCGCGCTGGACGATTGCTCGTGATCGATCCGAAATCGGGCGATTCGGTGCGCCAGATCGAGTTGCCGCAACCCGTCGCCGCCGCGCCGGCCATCGATACGTCGCGCGGACTCATCTACCAAATAGCCGATCATTCGAATCTGTTCGTGCTGGAGTTGGCCAGCGGCCGATGCCTCGACGTGGTCCACCTGGGCCATTCGTCAGGTAGTATCGCGGCGTCGCCCGTGTTGGCCGCGGGCGTGCTGCTGGTGCCGTTGAACGATCGGGCGCGAACGGCCACGTTGCGAGTGTACGGTGCAGTCGATGAACAGCCCAGGACAGCGCCGCGGGGCGATCCGAACGAGGCCCCAACACAACAAAGTGCGCTCCGCGAACTCCAAGCGTTTCGCGTTCAAGGGCAATTTGACGTATCGCCGGTCGTGTTCGACCGAAACGTGGTTGCCGTAACCGATCTTGGCGCCGTGCATGTATACGAGTTGAGCGCGGCCGATCCTGAGAAGCCATTGATTTCTACTCTGGAACGCAAGGCCGCGGATGCGGAACCACTGACTCGCTACTGCCTTCTGTACTCTAGCCGGTTGTTCCTGGCCGACAGTCAGCTCACGCGATTCGACGTGCGCACGGCCGAAGGCCGCCTCGCGCCGCGATGGGTCAGCGATGAACAGAGCGCATTCCTCCAGCCGCCGCGGTCCGTGGGCGATGCACTGGTCCACGTACGACGGCGAAGCCGACAGCCCGGCGTGATCGTGGCGGCCGTCCACGCCGACGACGGGCGAACGCTCTGGCAGAACCGAATTACCGTACCGCCGGCCGATCGGCCTATCGTTGAAACGGACGGCGGGCACGTGGTCGTAGTCGCCAGTACGGGCGCGGTGTTCCGGATGGCGGCCGATGCGATTCAGAACGATGCCGTGCAGGATGAGCCTGCTGTACCGGTCGAGTTGTTCCGCGTGCCGATCCGCGTGGCGCTCGACATGGGGGATGGCACGCTGACGCTTTCCGGGGGAGCGGGCGATGAGCAGCTTGTAGCGTGCAAGCCGAGTGAACCGGGCGGCAACCCCGTCCGTCGTGTTCTTCCGGGTAAACTCACGTGCTCGCCGGTGCTTTACCAAGGCAGCGTCCTGGCGCCATGCCTTCCCGGGCACGTATTTCTGCTCGATCCGCGAACGAACGAGATGCTTGCCACGCCGTTTCAGCCGCCACTGACGCCTGAAACCCGGCTTGACTGGCGGATACCTATCGTTGGCAAAGGCGGACAAGTGGCCATTACAGATGGGGGGAAGAATCTGTTTGCCCTGGCCATCGAATCGAAGCCGACGCCGCATTGGAAGGCGATTACCACGGTCGAGCTTGAGCAGGCGATCGTGTCGCCGCTGGCCTCGACCGGCAACATGGTGTTCGCCGTCGATGAAGCATCGGCGGTTACCGCCTATGAACTACCGGAGCTAGAACGCCGCGAGCGGTGGCCCCTGAAGGGATCATGCGTTTGGGGACCCGTGCAGGTTGGTCGGTACGTGTTGCTTGCCACCGACGCCGGGGAACTGACGTGCTTTGACGCGGCCGCGAAATCCGTCTGGCAGGTGCCGCTGCCCGACTCGCCGCCAGTGGGCGCCGCCGCATTGGACGACGGACGCCTTGTGGTAGCCACGGCGGGAGGCACGTTGTGGTTCATCGATGCGGTCGATGGTCGCGAATTAGGTCGAATCGACTTCGAGCGCCCTCTCGCCACGGCGCCCACGCCCATCGGTAGAGAAGTGCTCGTCCTCGGAAACGACGGGAGCCTCTATCGCGTGGAGGTTCCCCAATGACCCTGGTGTCCCTGCTGACCGCCGCGATCCTTGCCCAAGCCGTTTCGGCCGATCTGCCGCTCTATGAGCAGGAGCCGTTCGATCGGATCACACTGAACGCGGCTAACGAAGGCGCGGTGCTCGAAGTCGAACCGCTCGACCTGCCCCAACGCAAGGTGCCGGAGAAACCCAAGCCAGGCGATAAGCTGCGCGTCCGACTGTTGAGTCGCCCTGGCGTTGAGTATGAGTTGCCCTGGAAGGCCATCGAAAAAGTGGAACTATTCGAGCAGATGGTGCTTGCCGAGGCCGTACGCCTAGTGAACGAAGGGAAACTGGAGGAAGCGTACGACTACCACGTATTCCTCGAACGGAATCATGCCGAGCTGCCCGGCCTGGCCGCGGCGGCGGATGCGTACCTATACGAAGAGGCCAAGGCGGCGCACCGAGCCGGCCAGTTCGACCGGGCGCTGGCCATGCTGCGAGAGAGCTATCGTCGGAACCCGAAGCGAGAAGGACTGGACAAGGCCCTTGGAGTGGCCACCGCTAGGCGAATTGATGAATACGTGGCACGGCACGATTATGCCGCGGTCCGCGCGCTTGCAGGGAGCTTGGCCGAATGCTTCCCCGGCCACGAGGTAGCCTCGCAATGGACGGCGCGGCTTACGGGACAGGCCGAGACGATCCTAGCCGAGGCACGCCAGGCCGTCGCCGAGCGGCGTTTCGGCGATGCCTCACGACTGTGCCGCGAGGTGGCCGCCGTTTGGCCTGAACTGCCTGGTGCGAGGGAACTGGCCCAGGAAGTCCACGTGCGGCACCCTCGCGTCGTCGTGGCCGTAGCCTCGCTGGCCGACCATGTAGAACCTTCCAGCCTGATCGACTGGTCCGCTCGCCGAACGGCCCGTTTGCGTTATCGTACACTCATGGAGCTTGTCGGGCCGGGAACCGAGGGCGGCCAGTATGTATGCCCACTGGGCGCCATGACAGCCAAATCGCTAGGACATCAACTGTTCTTTGAGCTTCAGCCGCGTATTAGTTGGGCAGGCAGGGCGGAAACGCTTACCGGCTACGATGTGTCGTGGCAATTGCTGTGGCCGGGCGATTTCGGCAACTCGGACACAATCGGTTCCGGCAGGCTCTCTTCCACACATGCCGATCTGGTGGCCAGAGCCCGCGTGACGGACGTCTATGGTGTGGAGGTCGAGTTGTACCGCGTTCCGCTGCGCCCGGAACGGGCCCTCCAAATCATCGTGCCTCCGATCGCCTGGCCCGGTTTTCCCGAGCCACTACCCGCCAATGGTCCCTACCAGCCGGTGGACCAGAGGCTGGAAAGCGTCATGTTTACGGTCGATGACCGCTATTTCGCCAAGCAAGCGGGGCAACCGGCGGAAATCGTCGAACTACGTTTGAAACCGGCGCAGGCAGTCGCCGCACTCCGGGCAGGCACGGTTGACGTGATTGACCAAGTTGCACCCTGGACACTGTCGGAAGTACAGGACGAGGCCGTGCGCGACAATACGATCGTTGCCCTCCAGCCGTACGCATTTCCATTAGTCCATTGCCTCGTACCAGGGCCAAACGGTGGTTTGGTTTCGCGACGGACGTTCCGCCGCGCACTAGTGTATGGCATCGACCGCCAGCGCATCCTGGCCCGATTGCTGGCTGACCGCGACGTACCCGGTTGCAAGATTGCCGACGGCCCGTTTCCGATCGGCTACGCCAGGGATCCGGAGGTTGCGCCGCGTCCCTACGATCCTCAGCTTGCCGTCGTACTGGCGGCGCTCGCGCGACGGGAACTGGCCGCGCTGGCGCATGAGAATTCGTCCGAGTCGGGCAAGGTCGTGGAAGCGGCGGGCAGCGATGCTTCGACTGATAATGGAGGCACCGGCGAAAAGACCGGCGAAGAAGGTGGTGGCACGGGCAAGGAGATGGCCGCCACTCCGCTCGTGCTTGCGTATCCGCCTGGTTCCGTTGCCCACGCGGCATGCAGCATGATCCAGCGGCATTGTGCGGCGGTGGGGATCGTGGTGTCGCCGCGGTTGCTTACACCCAAGGAAATCGTTGGCGCCGAGCAAGGTCGTTTTCCGCAAGGCGTCGATCTACTGTACGTGGAGCTGGCGGCCTGGGAACCGGTAGTCGACGCGGCACGGCTGTTCGGCTCCGGTGGGCTCTGCTCGCACGGAAGCTCTTATTTACAGCTTGGGCTGCGCCGTTTGGCCGATGCCGCCGACTGGCCCACCGCGCGCGCGGCGCTTAATGCAATCCACCGGGCCGTACACGATGAAGCGACCTTGATTCCGCTTTGGCAGCTTACCGAGTACATGGCATTCCACACGGAGTTGGAGGGTGTGGGCACGCGGCCCGTCACGCTATACCAGAACGTGGAACAATGGCGGCCCGCGTTCCATTTTTCCCCTTGAGAAGATCGATGACCGCTTCGATTTCCAGCAGACTTTCAGTGCATGACGCCGGTGGCGCTGCCCCGCGTGCCGAAATATCCGGCCTCGTTGCCGGTGGCGACCGAGCGGCGCGGTTCGTGACCAAGGGAATTGGCCGCATCGCATTGCTTTTGGTCGCGGGGCTCTTGCCAGTGGGACTATCGCCGGCGTGCGCGCAAACGGTGTGGGAACTCACTCCGTATCGAGTACGAGTTGCCATTGCCGCGCCTGATACGCCCGAATTGCGAAACGTTCCCCGGCAGCTTGCCGAATCGGTGTCGTTGCGATTGGAGAGTCTTCTTGGCGCCGCATGGCGAATCGAGGTGACGCCGGCCGATGCGTCCGAGACCCATGCTTGGACACTTCCCGACGGTGTCCGCGACCCATTGAGCCTGCCTCAATCGTGGCTGAAAGCCGGTTACGACAAGGTCATGCTGGTTCGCGTCGATTCGACGGTGGACGGCTGGCGAGTTTTTGCCCGCGAATGGGACTCGGCGACCTGCCGACTTGGACTCGAAGTAGCTCTCGCCATTCAGCAACCGGCAAGACTTCGCGATACGGCAATCGACGCGATATCCGGAGCGTTTCGTCCACTGGCCAGGATCGATCGTGTCGAGACCGGGGAGGGAGGGCAGCGAGCCGTGCTCCGAATCCGCGCCGGCGGGCTGCCCACGCGCGATCCCGATTTGCAGTGGGTTTGGCCCGGATGTGTGTTCTGCCCCATCGTTCGAGCGAATGATCGCGAGGGCCGTTTGCGACGCGACGCGGACGGCAACGCCTTCTTGCCGCAGCCGATGCCGTGGACGTTCCTCGTTGCGGAAAGTGTTCGCTCGGCCGAGGCGTCGTGCGACGTGCAAAGCGGGCTGAGCGCGCCGCTATCGGGCAGCCGGCGCGGTCGCATGGAGCATCTCGCCCTGGGCATCACGCCACACTCGAGGACCACGCGTCTCACGGTGCTCGATCGTCGCGAACCACACGATCCAATGCCCGGGTATGAGGTATTCCTCCAGCAGTCCGGCCAGAAAACCACGACGTTCCTGGGCCGCACCGACCGAACGGGCGGCATTGACATCGAACCGAGCGCCGACGCGATCGCCATCGTGCTAGTGCGCAGCGGGCAGCAGTTATTGGCCCGACTACCCCTGGTGGCTGGATTCGCGTCCCAGGAGATAGCCTACCTGCCCGACGATACGCAGAGAATGGAGGCCGAGGCCTTTGTCGTCGCCTTGCAGGAACAGTTGGTTGACGTGGTCACTCAGCGTGAGGTGCTGCTGGGGCAGGCCGAGTCGCAACTAGATGCAGGTCGCGCCGACGCGGCGAAAGAACTGCTCGTGAAGCTCGAGCAGCTTCCCGACCGCGAAACGCTTCACCGTCGGCTGGCTACACGGCAATCGCAACTTCGATCGTCCGACCCACACGTACAACGACAGATTGAAACCCTCTTTCGCGACACGTCGAAACTTCTCGACAGTCACCTGGATCCTGCACCGGTCACGGCACTGTCGCAGGCGATTTCAAAGCAGGCAGGCCGCTTTTCTACTCCATAGATGCATAAGGTCATCGCATGGAAGTGGCGACCTGCGGGGCATGAATGGTGGTTCTTCTGTTTCTAGTCGCAGCCGCCAAGCCAGGACTCTAATTCAGGCAGACTGCACTTGGAAACGGACAAGTCCTTTTTCGGCTCTTCCGTTTCTGGGTGCAGAATTGCCTGACACGTGGATGAACCCGGATGCTGAGACATCCGGAACCATCCACCCTACGTCTTTTCACCACGGACTTGCACTTGGAAGCGGACAAGTCCTTTTTCGCCAGCGAACGATGCTTTTCTCTGCGAGGCCCCTCCCCCTGGAGGGCCCTGGAGGGGCTGGCAAGACAACGGCGATATCGAGAAGGCGGACGAAAACGGCCTTTCTTGCCGTTTTTCCCGCCAAATTGATGAAAATCACCAAAGTGGCCTTGACGAAAAAACCTATCGCCGATATTTAACTCGCTCTCTTCTGGCAGAGTCCTTGTCCGAGAAATGAGACTCCTGCTTCGGCACGAGAATTTCGGATCGGTCTTGCTTCGGCTGGAGGAGCGTTGGTTCGCTCGGGAGTGTTATCGGAAACCTGAATGGGCACGGCAATGAAACAGACGCCGTAACCAGGTCCTATCCGTGGACATGCACGGAACCCAGAAACTAAGGAGTAGAGGGATCGTGTTGAAAACCACTACAAGCACACTGACTGGTGGGATTGCACTGGCGATAGTCTTCTGGGTGAATAGCAGCTCGGCTGCCTTGCCCATGGCGTACGGCCCGATGATCATGGGGCCGACAAACCCATCGCCTGCCAATGCTGCCGAGCATTGCAGCCAACTACTGCATCGGGCTCGTCAGGCAATGTCGGAAAACGACCTCGACGCGGCCGAGAAACTTCTCGCGCAGGCCGAGGGCCTCGGTATCAAACCGAATCCTCTGAATCCTTTTGCCGACACGATCGTAAAGGTTCGGCGCGACTTGGATCAGAATCGAGAGGCGGCCGCCAATCCGACACTGCCGAGTCAACGGTTCTCGCCCATTTCGCTGCTAGCGAAAGGCGAGCCGTCGACGCCGTCGGATCCGTTTGCCGGCCGCGACCCGGGCGAGGTTGCAAAACAACTGAACGATCCGAAGAGCCAGGCCGTTTCTTATGTGCAACGAGGCCGGGCTGAGTTGGAAAAGAAGAACGTGCCGGCCGCCACGCACTGGTATCACCAAGCGGCGCAGTTGGGGGCGACCTTTGGCCCCAACGAGGACTCGCCGGTGAAGTTGGCTGCCGAGATTCACGCCTTGGGCGGTACGATTACGGCGCTGCCGGCCGACGCTCGGCACGCATCCCAGTTGGCTCCCCCGGATCATATCTCCGCTCCACCCGTTCGTTCCCTTCCGAAACCGCCGTCGCGAGTCGAGTCGACTTCGGCCGACGGACTGCTTGCCATGACGCCGCCCCAGGATTCCCAGGTCCGGCTGCCCGGCGCCCTGGACGGACTCCGCCAAGCGGAGTCAGGCCGACCCGGTTCGGACACCCGTGCCCGCAGCGACAGCCTGCTGGTCCAGGCGCGGCTTGCCTTGGCTGTCGGCGACGTGCGCCGGGCACAGCAGTTTGCCGGCCAGGCGAAGCAGTTTGGAGTAGCCTATCAACTGAACGAGGATTCGCCGGCGAAAATCCATGCATTGATCGACAAGGTGCAGCATATTGCCGAGCAACCGGCCGATCAGAAACGATCCGAGGCTTACCACCGACAGTATGCCCGAGTGCTCATGGAGCAGGCCGAGGCCCTCCTGGAGTACGGCGAATTGGACGAGGCGGAACGGCTTACGTTCCGCGCGGCCGAGCAGCGCGTTCCCTACGCGCCAACGGAGATGAAGCCCGATGACCTTCAGCGTCGCATTGCCGACTACCGTCGCGGCGGGAATCCCGGTGCAATACGCCAGACGGCGAACATGGACCCGCCGAACGGGATGCCTCAACGCAACCCTTCGGCCCGCGACCAGGTCGCGGCGATGACCCGCGACGCGCGTGCGGCGCTGCTGGCCGGCGATCTAAACCGCGCCGAGCATCTTGCTCGCGAAGCGCAGCGGCTGGGAGTTCCCGATCAGGCGTTCGCGCCGAACGAGAATCGCCCAGGTTTGGTCCTTCTGGACGTGTACCAGGCGAAGCAACGCGAGGGTTCGGTCGTTCGTGCAGGCGTTGACATGGTCATGCCGGCCACGGGCGAGCAACCTGACGGCCGCCGCGCCGACCGCGCGTATTTCGATCCTTCGCAAGACTACACCCATAACGTGCCGGCCGCCAGCCACAACACCATGCCGCCGCCCGGCCCGAACGAGTTCCAACTGGCCCAGACGGCCGCGCCACCCATCAGGTCGCAAGAGATCGATGCGGTTCCCGTACCAGGCGCCGGACCGGGAGAGCAACTCATTCAGCAAGGCGAGGCCGCGCTGCGTGCGCACAACACGGAGCAAGCGCTGGATCTATTCCGCCAGGCCGCCCGGTACATGAATCAACTCGACCCGATGAGCGCTCAGCGGCTGCAAGAGCGGCTTGAGCTGCTTTCGCAACCCAGCGCCGCCATGCAACCGCTCGCCGCCGATCCCATGGGCAACGATGTCGCCGCGAAACAACGCATTCTCGCCCACCAGGTGCTCACCGATCTGGCGCACCAGGAAACATCGGCGGAAGCCATGAAGGAAAAGGATCCCGACGGCGCGCTCGCAATGTTGCAGGCGGCACGCCTGAAGATCGAGCAATCGGGCCTTGAAATGAACGCGAAGCAACGCCTGATGGCTCGCGTGGACCGTCGCATGGGCGATATTCGCAGTTTCATCGAAGAGAACCAACCGATCCTCGACATGGAGCGCAAGAACGAAGCCGTCCGAGGGGACATCGACCGCGGCGAGCGTGTTCGGCTCGAAGTGCAAGATAAGGTTGCCCTCAAGGTCGACGAGTTCAACCGGCTCTGTGACGAAGAACGTTATGCCGAGGCTGAAGTCACGGCCAAGCAGGCGGCGGAACTGGACCCGCACAACCCGGTGGTCAAGCAAATGCTTCAGTTTGCCAAGTTCGTGCGCCGCCACTCGAGCAACGTCGCTTTGCAGTCACAGCGAGAGGAAGGCTTCTGGAAGCAACTGAACTCGGTGGATGAATCGGCGGTCGGATTCGACGACCGTAACCCGATCGTATTCCCCGAAAACTGGAGCCAGCTTACCGAGAGCCGTGGGAAATTCGCTGGCGACCGGCGCCGGAATCGAAGCGAACGAGAAATCGAAATCGAGCAGAAACTTCGTACGCCGGTCATGCTCAGTTTCCAAGACACGGCGCTCGCCACCGTGCTGAAGCATCTGGCCAACCTGGCCCAGGTGAACTTACACCTCGACCCGCAGGGCTTGGCCGAGGAGGCCGTGTCCAGCGATACGCCGGTGACCATCCAGCTAAGTCAGGAAATCTCTCTTCGCAGTGCCCTGAACCTCATACTCCAGCCTTTGCACCTTAGCTATGTGATCAAGGACGAGGTGCTGAAGGTCACCAGCGAACAGATGCGCGACGGCGAGGTTTTCACCGTCACGTACGACGTGGCCGACCTAGTCATCCCCATCCCGAACTTCGTGCCGGGTAAAATGGGAATCGGAGCGGCATTGAGCGATGCGTACGGCGACCTCGGCTATGGCAAGGGTGGCGGCCCATGGGGCGCGCAAACCGGCCCCCTAGCCGTCATGGCCAGCAGCGACGGCCGCGCTAATGCGGGTGCCATCAACCCGGCGGTTCTCGCGCAATTGGGCGGCTCGGGCGGCGGCGCGGTTGCCGGCATGAGTAATCCGATGACAAGCGGTTTCGGCCCGGGCGGTCTTGGCGGCGGGCAGCAAGCCGACTTCGACAGCCTCATCGAACTGATTACTTCGACGGTCAAGCCACAAACCTGGGATGAGGTCGGCGGACCGGGCTCCATCGCCCCCTTCGAAACAAATCTCAGCATCGTCGTAAGCCAAACTCAGGACGTCCACGAGGAGATTGTCGATCTGCTCGAACAGCTCCGCCGACTCCAGGATCTTCAAGTCACCATCGAAGTGCGTTTCATCACGCTCAACGACAACTTCTTTGAACGTATTGGCGTTGACTTCGACTTCAATCTCAGAAATGACATCCCCGGCGTGAAATCAACAACCACGACGACCGGGGATGACGACGATGACAATGGCACCACCACGACATACGACTTCAGCAATGTAAAGAACAGCGCCGTGGTCGGTCTTCAGGCGCCGGGCGTCTTCGCGGCCGACCTGGAGATTCCCTTTACCCAGAACAGCTACGGTCTGGCAGTCCCGCAGTTCGGCGGGTTTGACGCCGCGGCCGGCGCCCAAATGGGGTTCGCCATCCTGAGCGATATCGAAGCGTACTTCTTCATCAACGCCGCGCAGGGCGACCGCCGCAGCAACGTGCTTCAGGCACCCAAGGTCACCCTGTTCAACGGCCAGCAGGCGTTCGTCTCCGATACGTCGCAAAGCCCGTTCGTCATCAGCGTAATTCCCGTCGTGGGCGATTTCGCGGCTGCTCAACAACCGGTCATCGTCGTGCTGTCCGAGGGCACGTTCATGACCGTGCAAGCGGTGGTCTCGAAGGACCGGCGGTTCGTACGACTGACCGTGGTACCCTTCTTCAGCCAGATTGGCGACGTACAGACGTTTACGTTCGAAGGCAGCAAAACGACCACGGCCGAGGCGTCGGACACCGGCTGGGTCAATCCGGACGATCCGAAGGACTGGCGGCGAAACGACAACGCGCGTCAGGCAACGAACACGTCAAGCGGCACCACGGTGCAGCTCCCCACGTTCTCCTTCGTAACCGTCACCACGACCGTGAGCGTTCCCGATGGCGGGACCGTGCTACTGGGCGGCATCAAGCGACTGAGCGAAGGGCGCAACGAGTTCGGCGTGCCGATGCTCAATAAGCTGCCGTACATCAATCGGCTATTCAAAAACGTCGGAATTGGGCGCGAAACCCAGAGCCTCATGATGATGGTCACCCCCCGGATCATCATCCAGGAAGAGGAAGAGGAACGGCTGGGTATCGCCCCGTAACAAGTCTTTTTCGAGTTGCCTTTTCGTCACTCCGCTTCAACACAAGAGACCTCCCTCCCTTGGGCCGTCGCCGGCTTGCCCCCCGAGCCGACGACGGCCTCTTCTCTTGGCTCTTCCGTTTCTAGGTGCAGACTGCTTGCCCCGGTGGACGGCACAACGGCGTGTGCCTACTACATTGGAACGGCCTGCACCTAGAAACGGAAGAGCCCTTCTCTTTCCTTGCGAAGAACCGCCAGGCTCCGGCGGTAGAACGCGCGCGGCTCAATCCGTCCCGCAAGTTCTTCTCAGCCAAACTTGCCACGGCGGCCCCACGACTGGCCAGTTGCGGACAACGGCTCACTGCTCGAAGCCGAAGTAACTCTTGGCATTGTGGTAGCAGATATCGCGGACCATGCCGCCAACCAGTTCCATGTCGTCGGGGATTAGCCCTTGCCGAATTTCTGCGCCCAGCAGGTTGCATAAGATGCGGCGGAAGTACTCGTGACGCGTGTAAGAGAGGAATGAGCGGCTGTCGGTCAACATGCCGACAAAGCGGCTGAGCAACCCCATATTGGAAAGCGCGTTCATTTGCGCTTCTATGCCCTGCTTCTGATCCAGAAACCACCAGCCACTGCCAAACTGCATCTTGCCAGGCACGGAACCGTCTTGGAAGTTGCCGAGCATGGCGGCCAGCAGTTCGTTATCGCGTGGGTTGAGGTTGTACAGAATGGTCTTCGTGAGCTTCTCTTCCTGCTCCAGGCGGTCGAAGAAGCGGCTGAGTGGACGTGCGATCTCGAAATCGCCCATCGAGTCGAAACCAGCGTCGGATCCCAACTGCTGAAACATGCGTGTGTTGTTGTTCCGAAGCGCGCCGAGGTGGAACTGTTGCGCCCAGCCCTTCTCGTGGTTCATCACGGCGAACTCGTAGAGCATGGCGGAATGAAACTTGCGGATTTCGTCCCGGTGCAGTTCGTTTCCACGTCGCACGCGGCGAAACACCGTGCTCACTTCCGACGGGGTGTATGGATCGGCCACGATGGATTCGACCCCATGATCTGAAAGTCGGCAGCCCATCGAGTGGAAGAAATTATGCCGCGCGCGCAGCGCCGTCAGGTAGGCCTCGTAGTCGTCCTTGACGTCGACGTGACTTATTGCGGCCAGCTTGTCGACCCAGATGTTGAAGGCCTCGGTATGGGCCACGGCCATGCCCTTGTCGGGCCGAAACGTGGGAAGTACCTTGATCGAGAACGACTTGTCGCCTGCAATCAACGCATGATACTCCAGGCCGTCGGTCGGATCGTCCGTCGTGCAAACGAGTTCGACGTTCATCTGCCGCATGATGCCGCGGCAGGAGAAATCCGGTTGGGAGAGCTTTGTGTTGCATTCCTCCCAAATCCGCTTTGACGTTTCGGGCGAGAGCAGCCGGTCGCAAATGCCCAGCGGTCGCTTTAGTTCCAGGTGCGTCCAGTGGTACAGCGGATTCCGAAGCGTTTGCGGCACCGTCCACGCCCAACGGTCGAACTTCTCCCAGTCGGAGCCGTCGCCGGTAATGTACCGTTCGGACACGCCGGCAGTCCGCATCGCGCGCCACTTGTAATGGTCGCCGTACAACCACGCCTGCGATAGATTCTCGAATCGATGATCGGATGCAATTTGTTCTGGTGGAAGATGGCAATGGTAGTCGACGATGGGCAAGTCGCGCGCGTATTCGTGGTATAGCGCGACAGCCTTGTCGTTCTGAAGAAGAAAATCGTCTGTTAAGAAAGCATTGCCCACAATTCATCTCCCTTGGGTTAGCAAAAACCCCGCCGTTCGCAAGGGGTGCGAAACGGCGGGGCCGGAACAGAGAAGAGGCCAAGGCTTGCGGCGTCTCATCCCCGAAGGGAACCAAACGCCGCACGGTCTAAACCCATGAAACGCGATGATCGACGTTCCGTGCCATGCGCACCAGCCCATCGGCAGGCGTGCGAGGAGGCTTTCTCACTTTCTTTCGATCATATCAACTCTGGCCGAAATGTCCAGCCATCCACCCGATAGGAGAGCGTTCTCCAGGGTGCGGGCCGCTCGCATCCGTTCAGGCATCGGTCGCTAAACGTGTGAATTTAGGTGATTTCGGGGGCGGCTCCTGATTGCGAAAACATTTCCGCATCCTCATGCCGTGCCTAATGTTACGCTTGGGCAAACCCCGATGTTCCCACTGTGCCTAGCCGGGATTATTCATCTACGTAGGGTGGGTCGAGGTCGCGTAGATCGTTGGTGGGTCCG
>CAZASB010000055.1:10366-20137 GCA_964487655.1 uncultured Planctomycetaceae bacterium | reverse complement strand
CAACGATCTACGCGACCTTGACCCACCCTACGTAGATGAATAATCCGGGTTAGGGGGCCAATCGCTCGACAACCGACGGGGGCCTTGCAGTCCGCGACGAGGTTCAGCAAGAGCGGAGTTAGTCAGAACAGCCAGCCAAGGCCCAGCGATCCGATAAGTTGCTTTGCCTTTTCCGCGCCGATGTCGAAGTCGTAGTTCGCAAGCTCCAGGTAGAAAAAGAGAACCCCGAACAGCAGGGCCAACAAGGCGATACCCATCAGCACGGTATACGGATCGGTACCGCCCACGGCAGCCAGGACGCGCTGAACGCGTTTTCCCGATTGTTTCTTCTCATCTTCCTCGGCGTCTTCCTCTTCGGCGTCTTTCTCATCCTGGACCGAATCATCGTCGGCCTTATCGATGGCGAATCCACCCACGCCGTCGCCCAGACCGGCAAGAAACTCGTCGCCGGAAGGCTCCGATTCCTCCCCGGCCTCCCCTGTCGGCTCCATGGCCTCGAATCCAATGCCCGACTCCATTTCGGCGGGTGCGGCGAATTCGAGCGTTTCGTCGGATTCGTCGGCAGGCGAGGCCACTGCATCGGCATCGTTGCTCACGGGCGACTCATCCGCCACGCCCTCGGCGTCGAGCAACTCGGAACCGAAGAGGCTCTCACCAGAGACATCGGCCTCCAGTCCTGAAAAGGAACCTGGTAAGTTCTCGATCAACCCTTCCTCGGCCTCGTCGGGCTTCGGGTTTTCTTGAGGGTCTCGGATTTCGTCATCGGGAAGGGACACGGCATCTACTCCGAAAGAGGGACTGGTGTCAACGCCGTCTGCGGCTAGCCAAGCCACGTCTTGGCCACACTACTGCCTTCATTATAGTCGGAGCAATTGCCAATTGGGAGAGGAAAACAACTTTTCTACTTCCTTTTTCCTTGGGCAGACGGCTCGCCGAAACGCGAGCCGCTATGGATTCCCAGGCTCCGATTGGGCCGTTCGCACCATGTCGGGCCAGAATGACGACACCGGGGCCGTCACGCACACTGCTTCGTGAGTCTTGGGATGCCGAAACGCGAGTCGCCGGGCGTGCAAGGCAATGGCACATTCCCGAGGGTCGTCGCAGTCGGGACCGAACAGCTCATGCGCGCCGTACTGGACGTCGCCCAGAATTGGATACCCCCGCGATGCCGCCTGCAAACGAATTTGATGGGTGCGTCCGGTCTCCAGTGTGATTTCGAGCCAACTCCCCGACTCGGCGATTCCGATCGTGCGATAGCGAAGGACAGCCGGGCGGGCACCGGGGCACTCTGGCCCGGCGATCTCGGCGCGGGCTTCACCGGGTACCTTACGCATCACGTCTCTCCATGTGCCTTCCGGTGGAGTCACAATCCCCTCGACGAGGGCCCAGTACACTTTTCCTACGGATCGGTCCGCAAACTGATCGCTGAGTTGCTGGGTGGCGCGGCGGTTTCGGCCCAAGACCATGGCGCCCGAAGCCGGGCGGTCGAGCCGGTGCGGTACTCCGAGGTAGCCCCATCGAGGAAGGCTTTCGCGATGCTGGAGAAACGCTTTCACTCGTACTTCAAGACTATCAATCCCAGGCGGTGCCTGCGTCAACACGCCAGGGGGCTTGCATATCACCAAACACGGTCCCGATTCGTACAGTAGTTTGAAACCCGACTCGTCCATTCTTTTTCTCTAGCGACTTGCATATGCGGCCCATGCTATCTATACTGCCAATTCCTTTCCGGGTCGAGTACCGACGCGGTTTAGACGTGATCGTTTTCTGCATTGGGGGACATATGCAACGCTGGAACTTGGCTCGTATTTCCGTCCTGATCCTGGCAGCCCTGTTGGGCTGGCTGACTGCGGTTGCGTTTGCGCGGGCAGAAACGGGCGGCTGCGTGAAACTGCTCACCGAGCAAGACGCCGACGGTGAGTTTCACGGCTGGCGATCGTTTCACGACGTGCCTGGCACGAAGTCCGGCTCGGTGTGGTCGCTCAACGGCGAAGGCGTGCTGCGATGTAAAGGTGAACCGCTCGGGTACTTGTACACCGAGAAGGACTACACGAACTTTGTCTTGAAACTCGAATGGCGCTGGCCGCAAGGCGCCGAGCCAGGACGTGGTGGCGTGCTGTTGCGAATGACAGGGCCGAACCGTATTTGGCCCAGAAGCCTGGAGGCTCAAATCAACACCGGTGGTGCCGGCGATTTCTGGGGTCTCGCCGGATACACGCTGGAAGGTCCTCCCGATCGCATGAAGACCATCGAGCATCCACGGTTCGGCAAGCTGATCAACGTGGCGAAGCTTGCCGACATGGAACGACCGGCCGGCGAGTGGAACCAGTATGAAATCCGCGCCGACGGCGCGACAGTGACGCTCACAATTAACGGGCGCGAAGTGAACCGCGCGACCGGTTGCGACGCGGCGCCTGGCAAGATCGTTCTTACCGCTGAAGGCAATCCCATTGAGTTCAGGAACGTGCAACTTCAACCCCTGGAATGAGGAGACTGCAAACGATGACCCGAATTGTAACTGTGTTCTTTGCAAGTGTCTTGCTTGCCGGATTGACGTCAGCCGTGGCTGATGAGCCGAAATCGCCTGTGGCCGATGATGCCAAAGAGGCTAAGGCCGATAAGTCCAAAGACACCAAGGCGATCAAGCTGTTCAACGGCAAGGACTTGGACGGATGGCAAGCGCACCTTGTCGATCCCAACGTGAAGATGGAGGATGTCTGGAGCGTCGAGGACGGCATCCTGATATGCAAAGGCGAGCCGTTTGGTTTCCTCCACACGAAAGAGAAGTACACGAACTTCAGGCTAGTGGTCGAGTGGCGATGGGTGCCCGGCCAGGAGCCCGGCAACAGCGGCGTGCTGCTGCGCATTACCGGCGATCCGCCAACCTTTCTTGCAAAATGCGCCGAGGCCCAACTGAAACACGGCGACGTCGGCGATATTTGGGGATTCTATGGTTTCGAAGTGGCTGGGGCGAAGGATCGCTTTGTCGAGGTCGATCACGAAGTGATTGGGAAGTTTAAGGGCGTGAGGAAGATCAAGGACGCCGAGAAGTCCGCTGGCGAGTGGAACAAATACATCGTCACTCTCAAGGGCGACAAGCTCTATTTGACGATGAATGGCCAGAGGGTCAATCAGGCCAGAAACCTGACCGTCGAGCCGGGCTTCATCGGATTCCAGTCGGAAGGCGGAGTGATCCACTTCCGAACCATTCGGTTGGTTCCGCTGGAAGACTAGCCGTAAAGAAAACGTAACCGTTCACGGGGCGGCGCAGGCAGTTTTCGCCGCTGTATGCGAAGGGGACAGTCCCATTTTGCGGAGGAAACGGTGGATCATTGGGAAAGAACGCCCTTTGTACCGCGAAAATTGGGACAGTCCCCCTGTGAACGGTTACAGGAAAACAAACGGGGCGTAACCGGATATGCCGGTTACGCCCCGCTTGAATTCCGCGACGGGTCACTGGTTTAGAAGATCATGCATCATCCCGGCTGGGGCGTTCCTGGTCGGGTTGTTCAATTCGCGGTCGCTCGGGCAACTCCGGGCGAGCATCCCGATCTCCTCGCCACCGATCGAGCGATCGTCGCATTTTCTCCAGGCGGCTTCCCATCTCGTCGAGTTGTCGCTCCAACTGCTGTTCGATGCGGTCGGCGTCTCGAAGCGGTTGTTCCAGCACGTCCGACGGCTCGGATTCTGGTTGGAGATCCTCCGGCTTGCCTGGTCGCCAGGGAATGACCCGGAACTCCCGGCCGGCCATCGGCAATCGGCCCAACATGCGTTCGACGTGAGGTCGAACATCGTCGGGCAACTTCTGTAGTTCCTGTTCAGTCACTTCCCACGAGTCTTCCCCGCGTTTGACAGTGATCTTCGTGGACTCCTCTCCCTGCTTGCGAATGATAATCGTCATGTCGGCGGGCAAGGCAGGCTGCAACTCGGCGCCGGGTGGCAGGATGGCGCCTGGATGGAAGAAGTGCATCCGAAATGGTCGACGCCATTCCTCGTCGGCGCCCATTCGACCAAACCACTGCCACAGCCGATTGAAGTCTTCGTCGCGGGGCGGTTCTTGCCAGATGCGAGGCTGCTCGCCGCGCGGGCGTTCGACAGGCGTGACCGCCATGGTCATTGGCTTGCCTCCGCGAATCAGGTCGAGTTTTAACTCCTTGCCTTCTGACTTGTTGACGGCCGCCAGTAAGTCCGTGATTTGCGGAATCGGCTTGCCATCCGCCCGGACGAGAACATCGTGCCGCTTCAGCCCAGCCTCCTCCGCCGGACTGCCGGGTAGCACCTGTCCAACCAGCAGACCGCCTTCGTCCGACAGGTCAAGCTGCTCGACCAACGGCGGGGGCGCTGGGAAACACTCCAACCCGATCCAAAATTCGCCCAGGTCGATGGCCGGACCCTTGTCTGGTCGACCAGGTTTTGCCACGGACCGATCTCCATTTTCGCGATGGGCCGGCTCCTCGCTTGGCGGGGTATCCGAGGACGCGTCCGCGCCCCACGCGCCCGCAGTCAACGCGAGCACCGCCGCCAACATGCCACTCCACACTTGTTTCCACATGGCTAAACTCCTTATGTAAATGGGAAAGAGGTATTCTCCTCTTTGTGCCAATGGAGAACAGAACTGTAAATCTCATTCATGCGCCGCCACGGACGGCAACCCCCCGCTCGTAATCAAAGCGACGGATGTCCGGCATATTCAACTTCAACCTCCTCGACGGGAACGACCAGACGCCGACCGTCGTTCATTTCCATGGGAAGCAACTCTCGATGTTGCCGTACCCGATAGCCAGTCCGGCGAAGCGATTCCAGGACATCGAGCGGCAACGCCGACGGAAGGCTTTCCGTCCAATCATTGTCTAGTCGCTGTTGCTCACACGCAGGCAAGTCAAATGTCCGGCCACCTTGCCCGTTTGAACCATCGGCCGACAAAGTCACCATTTGCCAGGGCCCGTTGGGGGCGCTCGGTCGTTGTGAAGGCGTTTGCGCAAGCGATTTTACATCGATGGGGATCTCTGTCGCCGGCGCCGATTCGGCAAGCTCTGCTGGTCCGGCTTCCGGCACTCGAATCGTATGACCAAGATCTTGGATGGCCCAGCCTAGCCAAAGAGAGGCAACGAAACTTGCGGCCATGGCCAGCACGGCGGCTGTTCGCGTAGCCAGCCAGCCGACAGACCGGCGTGGGGACCGTGTTGCTCGCGGCAGGATTTGTGGTTCCGTGGCAGCGGGCTTTTCGCCGACGATCGCAGACAGTTCCTTGTGCCAGGACTGGGCCTCAAGGAATGTCATGGCACAACGGCGCCAGCCACCCGGTACCGAATCAAGTTCCGTCAGCAGCTCGGCACGCTCAGCCTCTGGCAGCTCGTCGTCTACCAAGCGGTCCAACTTCTCGCAGTCCACTCGGCCACTGTTTGGTTCCAAGGGGATCATGAACTCACCTCAACTACGTTCTTTGTTGCAAGTTGGTCCCGAAGTTTCTTTCGGGCCCTGTGCAGCCGTGCCTCGACAGCGCTCTCGGAAATATCGAGATGTTCCACTAAGTCTTTGTAGCTCCACTGTTGCGTATACTTAAGTATCAGGATTTCCGCGTCTCGACTCGGTAGTTCCGCCATGGCTTGCCGAATGAGCGCCTGCCGCTCCTTGGCCAAAAGCCAATCCAGCGGTTCCACTTGCCGAGTGTCGCGTTCGGTCGGCTGAAACCGCTCTGCGTATCTTCCGGTCAGCTTCCGCTTGCGTCCCATTCGACGGCGGTAGAGCAATGATTGCATCACCGCCAAACGGTAGAGCCACGGAGCAACCTTTTGAGAGTCTTTTATGGGTGCCTTCTGCTCCACCGCGGCAACTGCAACCTCCTGCATCACATCATCAACAGCTTGCGGTTCGCCGAGTCTTGCGGCAACGACTGCCCGCAACCATCGGTCGTGCCGAGCCAGCTCGGCCGACCAATCGAGTTTGCACGTCGATTTCCGAGGTTGACGTGGTTGATCGTCGCGCATTGTGATTGAATGCCGTTCTTGCTGATGGTTGCCGCAGAGGCTACCGCTCTTGCTATCCACCGCACACAATACGAGGATATGTGCCCGATTGTGGCGACCATGGGCAATTGTTCCAAATGCGGCAGGAAGTCGAAAGGGGGGAGGGAATTGTTATCGTGGATGCCCAGGCATACCCAGAGCTGGGATGGATCAATGCGGAATTGGCCGAACTCGGTCGAAAAACCCTTCGGAGACGGCTCACGGACCGATGCAGCCCACAAGGGGGCTGAGATATCATTGGCTAGTTGCTCGCTGGTAAATTTCGGTTCAAACGACTGCCTGTGCCTCTCGGCCGATCCGTACCTGGCGCTAACCAAGGGGCACGACGAAGCGATGATCCAGCGACTGTTGGCGGCACTGGCCGCTTGTCCGGACGCTTCAGCCAAACGTGAATGATTCGTGTCACGGCGGATCGTAGCCGCCGGGATGCCAGGGATGACAACGAAGAATGCGAAGCACGCCTCGCCATGCGCCGCGCGGGGCGCCATACTTGCGAACCGCCTCGATGAAATACTGGCTACACGTGGGTTCAAAGCGACAATGTCGGCCAAGCAGCGGACTTACCAGCACCTGATATCCCCGTGTCAGGCCAATCAGCACAAGCGAGGGCAGCCGAAGCAGGAGGCTCATCAATTCACGGGCCATGAGTTTTCCTCTTGTTCTGAACGGGTGATGAGCCAGGCCGAGAGGATACCCCGCCGGCTGCTTCCGCTCGGGCCAGCCTTCTGGCCACCGTCCGAGCCAGAGTGCTCAGCGATTGCCGCAAGGCGGGCAAGGTTGGCTCGACGTCTGAACGCGGGATCACGACCAGATCGACACCCACGGGAAGCCCGTGCCGTTCCAGACGAAACGCCTCGCGCAAAAGGCGTTTCCACCGATTTCGCCGAACGGCCCCCCCAACTTTACGTGAAACCGATAACCCAAGCCGGGCGTGACACAGCCCATTACCAAAACCAAAGACCAGGAGCGTCCGGTCGCCTGCCGAACACCGCTTCTGGTACGCTCGCCGGAAGTCGGTCCCCTGGCAAATATGGTGCTCACGGAGGAATCGCTGGTCGGTCATGGCAAGGATATGGTCGGGAACTCGGCCCGGTTTTGTTTCGGGCCGACGGCGGCTATACTAACGACCCTATGGCAGTGGAATTACAACAGGATGGCAACGTTGCTCGGCATCTCACCGAAATGGCGGCCCGAACGCCGGACGCCACGGCGGTGGTCGAGCCGTTGGGCTATGGTCCCGGCGGGCGGCGTTATCGCCAAATGACCTTCCGGGAACTGGACCAGGACAGTGACCGGATTGCAGCCGGTATTCGGAACCTGGGAGCCAAGCAGGGTACTCGGTTGGCCCTGCTCGTACGACCGGGAATCGACTTCGTGGCATTGGCGTTCGGGCTGTTGAAGTCCGGGGCTGTCTCCATTCTTATCGACCCGGGGATGGGACGCAAGAACCTCATTCGCTGTCTGGCCGAAGCCGAACCGGAGGGTTTCGTCGCAATCCCGATGGTTCATGCGGTCCGGACGGTTATGAAAAGCCGGTTTCCGAAGGCGAAACTGAATGTGACCGTGGGACGGCGTTGGTTCTGGGGCGGGCCCACTCTTGCGCACTTCCGCAACCAACCTTGGCCCGGAACGACCATCGCTCCGACAACGGGGAACGACCCGGCGGCGATCATCTTCACAACCGGCAGCACGGGCCCGCCCAAGGGAGTGCTCTACCAGCACGGGAATTTCGATGCCCAGGTCGAGCAGATCCGCAATCGTTATGGCATCCAACCCGGCGAAATCGACTTGCCCGGTTTCCCTTTGTTTGGTCTTTTCAACTGTGCCATGGGGGTAACGGCTGTCATTCCCGACATGGATCCGTCGCGCCCGGCAAAGGTCAACCCGCGGAACATCCTCGAAGCCGCCAGCGATTGGCAGGTGACCCAGACCTTCGGTTCTCCGGCAATATGGAATCGCGTGGGCCGGTATTGCGAGGAACACGGCGCCAGGCTTCCCAGTGTTCGCCGCGTGTTGTCGGCAGGCGCGCCGGTGCCCGCGGAAGTGTTGGACCGGATGCGTCGGTGCATTGCGCCAAACGGCGAGTTGCACACACCCTACGGTGCCACCGAAGCCTTGCCAGTCGCCTCAATCTCGGCCAGTGAGGTGCTGGGGGGCCCCGGGGCGCAGCTTTTGATGGAATCGGACTACGACTCCCAACCTGCGTCGTTCGTGGGCACGGCAAATCGGACGCGTCAGGGGGCAGGCGTGTGTGTCGGCACTCGATTCTCGGCGATTGAGTGGAAGGTCATTCGAGTGGTTGACGGTCCCATTGCATCGATTGGCAACGCTGAAGAACTTGCCAACGGCGAGATCGGCGAGCTGATCGTCCGCGGCCCGCAGGTGACTCGAGAATACGTTACCCGAGTGGAGGCGAATGCATTGGCGAAGATCGCCGACGGTGAGAAGTTCTGGCACCGGATGGGGGATACGGGCTATTTGGACGAAGAAGACCGCTTCTGGTTCTGTGGCCGCGTAGCGCACCGGGTGCTCACCGAGCATGGGCCCATGTATCCGGTCCGTTGCGAAGCGATATTCAACCAACACCCCGACGTATTCCGCAGCGCCCTGGTGGGCATCGGCCTGTCGGAAAAACAGCGGCCGGTTATTGTCGTTGAGGTGTATCCATGCCATGCCCCTTTGAACTCCGAGGAAGAGATCACCTTTCTGGCCGAGTTGCGAGACAGGGCTATAGCCAACCCCCTTACGGAGCCCATTTCCGACTTCCTGATTCATCCGGGATTCCCCGTTGATATTCGTCACAATGCCAAGATATTCCGAGAGAAACTTGCCAAATGGGCAACCAGCAAACTTTAGCTATTCGCTTTGCATTTACCTCTCTCTCTGCCGGAGAGGATAAAATAGGCGATCCTGCTGGATTCTCAAGCTGGTGTTCGCTACACTGGCAGATATCTGGTCTTCTTTAGATAGGAAATGCCATGGCGGCCGATTGGTATTGCAAGATCGCGGGAGCGGAACTAGGGCCACTATCGTCGAAGCAGTTGCGAGCGCTGGCCGCTGATGGGCGATTACGAACCGACGATGAAGTTTGCCAGGGACAAGGCGGCAAATGGGTTCTTGCCGGGCGAGTGAAAGGGCTTCTCGAGGACACTTCCACCGAAGTTTTGATGGCGCAACCCTTGGAGGAGGACGACGACGCGCCTGTCCCCAACAAGGCGGCTCAAGTGCGCCCGAAACAGGCTACTACCGGTGCCGTCCCCAAGGCGAAGTCAGCGCCCAAGCCGCCCGAGTCGCCCATCGCAACGGTGCCGGTTGCCAAAGCCGCCGCCGTCGCTTCGGTAAACGCGGTCACTCCGGTAGGCGCCGCCGTTCCCAAGGCCGCGTCTGCCCAATCGCCTTTCAATTTCACGGGATCAGAGGCTCATTCAGGCACGTCGTCCAAGGGAAGACCGCCTGCCCTGTCGCACACCGATGCCGCCAAGCATCGCAAGAAGCGCCGCAAGACCGTGCTTCTTGCCTCGGTTGGCGGCTTGGTCGGACTGGCCGTTGTGGGCTTGGTGCTTGTAGTTGCAAATCCGTTTGGTTGGGATTCGGATGACGAGTCGGGCCCGAGCGCCGAGTTGCTCGCCGCGCAGCAGTTTGAAGAGGAGAAGTTGACCGGTGACCCGATTGCCGACCTCGACCCGGACATTTTCGGCGACGAGGCACCCAAGGGCGACGATGCGACAACTGGCGAAAAGTGGCT
>CAZASB010000055.1:0-10266 GCA_964487655.1 uncultured Planctomycetaceae bacterium | reverse complement strand
CGACGTGCTTGTGTTCGAACGGCCGGTTGATGCCGCCGAGTACCTGCGGCTCGAACTGCCCGCTTCCGTGGTCGGAGAGAAAGGCGTTCTCCGATTCCAGATTCCCAAGAAGATGATCGGAGCAGAGCCGGTCGAACCGGTTGCCGCCGCTTCGGACAAGCCCAAGGATGGCGAAGCCGAGCCGAAGGAGGCCGGGAATGACGGCGGCGAGGTGTATCAGCTCGAAGCGATTGAGCGGGCAATCGGCATGGAGAGTTCCAAACCGGAACAGCCGGTCAGTAGCCACGAGATGTTGAAGCGAGACATGGGAGACTTGTTTCCCGACGACAAGTAACACTTCAGGTCTTTGGTGCTGGAGATGAACTCACTGGTGACTGGAGCGGGCGGGTTTCTCGGCCACTATATTGTTGAACAGCTCGTTGCGCGTGGCGACAGGGTGCGGGTTTTCTCCCGCAACCGGTACGAAGCACTCGACCGTCTTGGGGCAGAGACAATCGTGGGCGACGTGCGTGACCGCCCCGCCTTGGTTCGCGCCTGCAAGGGCGTGGACGTTGTGTTCCACGTTGCCGCCATCGCCGGTATTGGCGAACCATGGCAACGATTCTTCGAGATCAATACGCTGGGAACGAAAAACGTCATCGACGGCTGCCGGGAGGTCGGGGTGTCGCGGCTGGTCTACACAAGCAGCCCGAGCGTTACGTTCGATGGCGGCGATCAGTGCGGCGTGGACGAATCGGTCCCATATCCATCCCGCTGGCTCGCCCACTACCCGCACAGCAAGGCCCTGGCGGAGCAAGCGGTTCTCCAAGCCAATGGCGAACAGGGCCTCCTGACGTGCGCCTTGCGTCCGCACCTGATTTGGGGGCCACGAGATCAGCATCTCATTCCGCGGCTCCTCCAGCGGGCACGCAGCGGACGGCTGCGCCGCGTGGGCGATGGCTCGAACCTGATCGATATGATCTACGTCGAAAACGCCGCCGAGGCCCACTTGCTGGCCGCTGATGCCCTGGCGGCCGATTCGCCCGTGGCCGGCAAGGCCTACTTCATCAGCCAGGGTGAACCCGTACGATGCTGGGGCTGGATTGACGAACTGCTGGCAATGGCCGGGCTGCCACCGGTAACGCGATCGATCTCGCTGAAGACCGCCTGGCGCTTGGGCCGGATATTTGAACTGGCGTGGAAGACGTTTCGCATCCGGTCCGACCCACCCATGACGCGGTTCCTCGCCGCCCAACTCGCAACGTCGCATTACTTCGATATTTCGGCCGCGCGTCGCGACTTTGGCTTCACCCCTCATATTTCGATCCAAGAAGGCATGCGCCGCCTGGCCGAATCCGAGCAAACGCGTTTGGGTCGAAAGCGGTCGGGACCGTAGCCTTCGGCGAATGCTGCCGTTGCTACACATAAGTCTCCTCCGCCACCGTGCCGGCTTGCCCGGCCGGAGCGGTGGTCTGTTGGCTAACAAGCGGCCCCCAGATTCCCTGTCTCCCCTGCGTATCGCCGCCGAAGGCGGCGATACGCAGGGGAGACATTTCGAATGAATCCTGCCTGTAGCTGACTGACCATGGCTCCGGCGGGGCGAGCCCGCACGGTAGCCTTCTGGACGGCCACGACTTGTGTAAAACAACGAGAGCGAATGCCCCCGGCTTGCCCGGCGGATCGTGACGCTTTTCGCTACGGCGACTCAAGCTTTGCGACTGCTTCACGCTTGCCGATCCCGCGCACCGCGGCTAGGGCGGCTAACTGTGCCTTACGCGGTCGATTCTTGCCATGCTCCCAATTGTAGATGGTCAGAGGCGAAACGCCGACCAACTTCGCATATTCGGCCGCAGACAAGCCAAGTCGCGTCCGTTGCGACTTCACCCAGGTAGGAGAGAATCGGATGGCATCAGCGTCCGCTTCGTCCGTGCCGGCGTCTTGCTGTGTGCCGGTATCGCGATCCTGTACTTGCAGCTTGGCGATCTTCTTGTCCTGCTCTCGTAATTGCCGCTTCAGTTGACTAATTTCCCGGCGGTATTGGACGACCGCTTGCTTGGTCGCAATCGTCTGCGCCTTGACCTCTTTTTTAGCCAAACGGCGGATTTCCTCTTTCAATGTAGTGGCGAGATTTGCCATAAGTCGTGCTCCTAACTTGTTATTGAAATGTTCTGATTGCATCGAATTGTGTTTTTGTGTTCCAACGATGCCAAAAACACATTATACTTAGGCTCGCGACATTATCCAAGTACCCCAACAATCCCGGGGCTACCCACATGGAGCTTCGTCTAAATCGGTTTTACTTGCCAACGCGACATCCGTTCACAATCTCCCGCGGTACGACCACCGTTCAAGCCACGCTCATCGTCGAGTTAGAGCAGGACAGTGTTGTCGGCTATGGCGAAGCGGTCGATGTGCCCTTCTATAAAGCTACGGTCGATTCAACCGTGGCGGCACTCGAGCAGGTTCGCGATGCGATTGAGGAGTTCCGATTTTCCGAGCCGGCCGCGTTCTGGGCGTCCGTGGCCCCGCTTCTCGCCGATTCACCTGCCGCACGGTGCGCCCTCGACTGCGCCGCTCACGACCTTTGGGGGAGGCTTGAGGAAATTTCCGTGTGGAGGCTCTGGGGGCTGAATCCGGACGAGGCGTGTCCGACCGATTACACGATCGGCATCGATTCGATCGACATGATGGTACTCAAACTCCAAGAGTTTTCCGACTGGCCAATCTACAAGGTCAAGCTAGGCACGGAGCACGACCTGGAGATTGTTCGTGCCTTGCGGCGGCACACCGATGCCGTGCTGCGAGTCGATGCCAACTGTGCGTGGACCGTCGAGCAGACGCTTGCCAACGCGCCGGAACTGAAGCGGCTTGGCGTCGAATTGATCGAGCAGCCCCTACGGCCCGACGACTGGCACGGCATGGAGCAGGTGCGCAAGGCGTCGCCGCTTCCGATCATTGCCGACGAAAGCTGCCGGACCGAGAGCGATGTCGACCGTTGCGCGGCGGTATTTCACGGCATCAACATCAAGCTGATCAAGTGCGGCGGCCTCACGCCTGCCCGGCGGATGATCCGCCGCGCTCGCGAACTCGGCTTGAAGGTTATGGTGGGCTGTTTTACCGAATCGAGCGTAAGTATTTCCGCAGCCGCGCAACTGCTTCCGCTTTTGGACTATGCCGATCTCGATGGCGCCTTGCTGCTGGCCGAAGACCCGGCCGACGGCGTCTATTTCGACCACGGCCGCCCCATCTACCCCGACACGCCCGGCTGCGGGATTACGCTTACCAGGGCAGTGACTACGAGGATGCCGACGAACACACGGAAGGCTCCAATCTGAGACGATGGATTCGCACACTGCGTTTGAGTTCTCTCTTAATTTTGACACATCGAAGCCGGTTGTGGTAGAGCCTTCCACGGCCCAGATTTCCAGTGATGCGGGCCTGCTGCTGTTTCGGCAACTTGATGAGCAATTGGGCGTGACCGAGCAGCTTGCGGCTGCTCTGGATGACCCGCGAGATGCTGCCGGTCGCCATACAAGTTTTCACAGGGAAGACGCTTAGTATACGCTAATCCTGTTACACGCGTGGAGGGGGTTTTCCAAAACAAACTCCACAATTACCCAGGCCGGGAATATCGACGCGCTTCATGCCACGGCGGCGTTGTGGTAGGATGTGAACCGTGTCAAAACTTATGCACCGTCGGACGCCGGGAGACTAGGCAGCCTGGCCAAGACGTTGGCGGTTGCGACTGCCGGGATATGGGACCAGCTACCGCCAGTAACCACGCAAGGGAGGAACCGAGTCGTGAGAAGTCAACGAGCCATTTCACGGCAGAGCGTTGTCGAAATCCTGGCGGCTACCACCGTGGTGGTGCTGGCCTTGGGCATTGTCCCGACCACGGCCCGAGGAAAGGATACGAATGAGACGCCAGCCACGCAGGCTGGCGTCAATCTCTTCTCGCCACTGGAGCTGCGTCACGTTAAGTTGGGTGGGGAGGTCGGGCGACGGATCGACATGACGATCGACAACAACTTGATGAAGCTTGATGTCGACAACGACTTCCTCCGCCCCTTCCGCGAGAGGACCGCCGGCTCGGGGTTCGTCGGCGTGGGAATGCTGTTGGACGCGGCTGTAGGATTGGCCGCCTATTCGAACGATGAAAAGGTCATCGAACGAAAACGATACATCGTCGATGAGTTGCTCGGCATGCAGGAGGAAGACGGCTACATCGGCATGATGAAGCCTGACGCACGCATGTGGTCGCTGTGGGACATCCATGAGATGGCATACATTATCCACGGGCTCGTGCGCGACTATCGACTGTTCGGCGAGAAGCATTCACTGGAAGCCGCCAAGAAGGTGGGCGATTATATCCAGGGCCGCTGGGCCACGGAGCCCGACGCGATACCGGGCGGTGGGGAAATCACGGTCCTCATGGCGGTCACGGGAATAGAGCCTGCCATGCTCGCGTTGTACAACGAGACTGGTTGTCGCCGTTATCTTGATTTCTGCACGCAGGTTCGCAAACTGCACGAGTGGAAGGCTGAGGTCGTGATCGGCCGCTGGGGCCCGGTGGGCGGCCATGCCTATGCCTATTGTTCGCGCTCCATCGCTCAACTGTGGCTTAACGCGATTCAACCCGATCCCAGGCTGCTCGCCTCATCACGCGACGTGATGGAGTTTCTCCTAAACCGCAACGGAATGGCGGTTATCGGCACGTGCGGATATCGTGAGTGCTGGCACGACTCCCAGGATGGAACGAGTCACCTGGGTGAAACATGTGCTACCGCCTATCTGCTGCGACTGTGGCACGAGCTGATCCTTCGGGAAGGGAAATCGCTTTACGGCGATCTGATGGAGCGCGCGATTTACAATGCCTTGTTTGCCGCGCAGTCGCCCGACGGTCGACGTATCCGTTACTACGTGCCGATTGAAGGGCCTCGCGAATATTTTTCTCGCGACACGTACTGTTGTCCGAACAATTATCGGCGGATCGTCTCGAAACTGCCAGAGTTCGTCTACTACGCCATCGGCGACGGGGTGGCCGTCAACTTGTATACGACATCGGCTGCCGAGGTGCAGTTGGCAGACGACCTCGTGCTGAAGCTTCGTCAGGAGACCGATTATCCGAGCGGCGAGAGAGTAACGATCCACTTGGAGCCATCAAGACCTTCGGAATTCCCCGTTCTTCTGCGGATTCCCCGGTGGTCGCGTGAAGCGACGATCTCAATGAATGGTGAGAAGTTCGACGAACCATGTCCAAGTGGTTCGTTCGTGACCTTGAATCGTTCCTGGAAGCAGGGGGACCGCATTGACCTCGAACTGCCCATGCCTTGGCGTTTTATTCAGGGTCGCCGTGCCCAAGCAGGGCGAGCCGCCGTCATGCGCGGCCCGGTCGTGTATTGTTTGAGCCGCTCGCGACACGAGGGGCTCAAGGACGTCGATCTTCGGGAGATCGTGCTTGTTCCCCTGGCGCTTGAAGGGCCGATTGACGACGATTCGGTCCGCCCGGGTGGGCTGGCCTGCAAGGTAAGGGCTTGGAGCCCGGATCAATGGTATCCGCACGCGAAGCCGAAGTTGGAGTTCATATTGGCCGAATCGGTCGATCCGGCGAGCGAGCAGACCTACTTCAAGGTCGCCAATCCTCGCGACGAGTGCCTTCAGGACGACGAGTTGATCGGGATTGGCCTGGAGCAACTTCTCAGTAATCCCGTGATGTCCAGGTGCGACCCGCACTTTAGATGATTTCTGGGATCGGTCCAACGATGGGAGGGCGTAACCGTTCACAGGGGGACTGTCCCAATTTTCGCGGCACAAAGGGCGTTCTTTCCCAATGATCCACCGTTTCCGCCGCGAAAATGGGACTGTCCCCTTCGCATTTAGCGGCGAAAACTGCCCGCGCCGCCCCGTGAACGGCTACGGGAGGGCGAACCTCCTGACAAGACGCGTGTCGATGGCGGGGGTTCTGTATTATGGCATCGGCGAGGGCCTCGCCCTTCCGGGCCGACGCGGCGGCGGCGTGCTGCTTGACTTGGGGCGGTATTTCGGGCATGATAGACAGAGTTTGTGGTTGTAGTGACCAATGTCGATTCCCACCAAACCCCCATCTAAAGTGAACCATGCCGAATAAAACCTGCCTGAAAAGACGTGATTTCCTGCGTACCGCCGGCGCGAGCGCCGGGCTGCTGGCCGCAGGTGTTTGGAGCGAGCGAGCGGTTGCCGACTCGAACTCGCCAAATGAGAAGCTTAACATTGCGTGCATTGGCACGGCCAATCGGGCCGCGGCCGATGTGGCCGGAGTGGCCGGCGAGAATATCGTCGCGCTGGCCGACGTCGACCGGAACTACCTCGATCGCGCAAAAGAGAAGTTTTCCGGCGCGCGAGGCTATACCGACTACCGCGAAATGTTCGACAAGGAGACCGACAAGATCGACGCGGTGGTGATCGGCACGACCGACCATCATCATGCGCCGGCCGCCATCCGCGCCATCCGCGCAGGCAAGCATGTGTACTGCGAGAAGCCGCTCACCCACACCGTCGCCGAGGCTCGTATCCTGGCCGAGGCCACCAAGGCGAAGGGCGTGGCCACGCAAATGGGCACGCAAATCCATGCCGGCGAGAACTATCGCCGCGTAGTCGAGATCGTGCAGACGGGCGTGCTGGGCGACGTGACGGAAGTGCATGTCTGGGTGGGCAAGAGCTGGGGCGGCGGCGATCGGCCGGAAGTCGCGCAGGATCCGCCGGAAAACCTTAGTTGGGATCTGTGGCTTGGCCCCGCGCCGGAACGGCCCTACGCGGCCGGTCGGTATCACCCGGCCCAGTGGCGTCGCTGGTGGGATTTCGGCGGCGGAACCATTGGCGACATGGCTTGCCACTTCATGGACCTGCCCTTCTGGGCACTCGATCTGCGTCACCCGACCTCTTGCGAGGCCGAGGGGCCCGAGGTACATCCGGAAACGTGCCCGATGGGGCTGATTGTTCGCTACGAGTTCCCCGCCCGTGGGAAGCTGGTTCCGTTGAAGTTTACCTGGTACGACGGAAACCTCATCCCGCGCGAAGTGGCCGGCGAACGAGTGCCCGGCAGCGGCGTCATGTTTGTCGGAACCCAGGGCAATATGTTCGCCGATTACGGCAGCTACCGGTTGTTCCCGAAAGAGAAGTTCGCCGACTTCCAGCCGCCGGTGCCCACCATCCCGCGTTCGATCGGGCATCACGCCGAGTGGATCAAGGCGTGTAAGGACGGTTCGCCCACCACGTGTAACTTCGATTATTCCGGTGCCCTCACGGAGGCCGTGCTGCTGGGCAACGTGGCCTATCGCGTAGGCCAGAAGCTCGAGTGGGACGCCAAGAGCCTGAAGGCTACCAACTGCCCCGCGGCCGCCGCACTGGTCAGCAAGCAGTATCGGGCCGGCTGGGAAGTGGCGTAGTACTTACTGCCCCTCGATGTACTTCAGTTGGATCTTCGTGTCGGGCAGCTTCTTCTGGAGCTGCTCGACACCTTCTTCCGTCGCGGCGGTCCGCGTGACCGCCAAGTTCTTCAAGGCTTGAAGCGGCTCCAGATGGACAAGCCCGGCGTCGGAAACGGCCGTGGAACCGAGATGCAAGAACTCGAGCTGGTGCATGTCTTTCAGGTAAGGTAGGCCGGCGTCGGTCATGAGCGTGTTGTCCAGGTTGAGCCACTTCATCTTGGTCAAACCGGCTAGGTGGGCGATGCCGGCGTCGGTCACTGTCACGCGCCACAGGTTGAGCGACTCCAGCGAGGTCATGCCTGCCAAATGGGCCAGTCCGGCGTCGGTCACCTGGGCACATTCGCTGATATCGAGGCTTTCCAAGTGGGCAAGCTCGGCCAGATGGGCTAAGCCGTCATCGGTAACTTGAGTTCGCGAGATTCGCAGCTTTTTGAGTTGTGGAAACTGGGAGAGCAGGGCGAGCGCCTCGTCGCCGGCGAGAGTTTGGGACAGGTACAACTCTTCCAACTTGTTGCAGTTTTTCAGTTGTGCCAGGCCTTCCTCGCCCACCCAAAGGCCGTCGAGGGCAAGCGCCTTCAGCTCGGTGAGCCCGGCCAACGAGGCTATCCCCTGATCGTCGACCGTGGTCTTGCCATCCGAGCCAGCCAGACGCAGGGCTCGCAGGCGGTGGAGCCCTTTCAGGTGCTCCATACCGGCATTCGAAACGGCGCAGCCTCGCAGGTCGAGGTTCTCCAGCGTGGCGATGGCGCCGACGGCGGCCAACCCGGCGTCGGTGATTTCGGTATCGTTGAGCAGTATGGCCCGTAATTGTGGCAAGCCGGCCAGATGCTCGAGTGCCTCGTCGCCGGCGGATGTGCCGCGAAAACTCACCTCGATCACGCGGCCGTTGCCGTCGCGGCGAAGCGTGGCGCTGAGCGTCTCCAGGGCGCTGATTGCGTCGGCACTGTCGGTCTCGGCCGACGTGTCCTCCCCCTCCTTGACGGCTTTCGGTTGTTTCACTGGCTCGGTCATCGCCTCGGGCTTGGCCGGGGCTGCCGTTGCGCTGGGGACCGTGTCCGCCGGCTGTGCGTCAGGTGTGTCGGGGATTGGCTCCGGAGTGGGCAGCTCTTGTTGCACGCTGTCCGGCCGTGGATGGGACTCATCCCCGGTGGGCCGGTCCGAGGTGCAAGCACTCAGCAACAGGGGCAGCAAGGCCAACGCAAACGTCCTTCTCATCACAAAATTCCTTGTTTCGGTTGTTCAGATTTAATGTGCCGCGGCAGGTTGAAACGGGTCATTTCTTCGACCGAGGCGATTCGCTTTCACGGGTCAAGATCGGTCCTGCACGGCTATGCGCCTTTCACTCGCAGACAACCGAGCCATCCGTCGGGACTATCGACCACTTTTTGCCCGTGACTAGTTGGCTGGGACGATCGGAGGATCAACCCGGCCATCAAGGGCTGGCCCTTGATCTTGAATAGCCCAGCGGCCGTGCTCCAGGGCGACCCTTTTCCGCCCTCGCCAGGCAGGCGGCAGTGTTGAAACACGGTATGGCCGAATCCCTTGGCGCTCATTTGCGGCGGCCAACGGCGAACGAGAGGGCAGTGCGTTTCGACCACCTTGGCCAAGCCTGGCAAAATCGCCTCGAAGATGTCGGTTAGCTCGCCATCGGGCGGCAGTTCACGCACCCGGCCCGCCGGGGCCAATACCAGGGCCGCTAGTCGCACGGGCGTGTTGTAGAATTCGAGCACTGGCGCCCCCGCAGGCGGCCCCTGGCTGCCCAGCGATATCACGTCGATATCCAGATCGGGTGCCCGTTTGGGTCGCCCACGTTTCGCGCCCGCGAGAACCTTGTACGCGATCACCAGTGCCACGATCACGACCAGCGCGACAATAACCCACTGGAGCAGATCGGCCGATATCGATCCGGCCACTTCCTTGAGCTTGTCAACCTGCCCTTCGACGTCGATTCCGTTTTGCACGACCAGTTACCTCCGCACAGCCACCGTGAACCGGAGAAGAGCTTTCCCCGAACTTGCACAGCCTAGCATTGCGGAATAGTGATGGCAAGGCCTCTACATGGCGGAAGCCTGCTCGCCCTTGCGCCCCGCGTAGCTTACCGAGGTGTCTTGCGTTTCGGTGGCCAGGAACTGGGCGATGCGTTCCGGGCTCTGCGCGCCGATCAGGTACTGGGCCTTCCATCGCTTGCCATCGCGGTCGAATCGGATCAGTTGCGGCACGGAATTGCCGCGTAGATATCGCTTTGCAAACGTGGGCCGCTCGTCGATGTCAATGTACGCAAACTCCACGCCGCGCATCGCGCCGTTCTGCTCCACCTTCGGAAGTGTCTTGTCCTTCATGACCCGGCACGCCGGACACCAGGCAGCGCCAAAAAGGAATACCAGGGGGCGACCATTTTCAATGCTCCGGGAATAGGCTTTCTGGGCCGCATCCTGCGGAGCGGCAGCCAGCAACGATGCATTGAGAATGACAGCGGTGGCAAACGTGGCAAGAGTCATATCAAACATATCTCCATGTTGGGGGGAGGGGGGTAACCTCTGCGGTTATCCAGATGCGAGAAGAATCGACTCTTCAGCGGCTGCACTCGGCGTACCAAGCGGCAACCATGAGGGAAACTTAAACGCTCTTGGGCCAATCTCTTTGAAAAAAGCCATGTTGTGTCCGTTGAACACGGTTGTCCAAAGTCAACGGTCATCAACATTCATTACAGTGAAGGATGCGAAACGGTCGCCTAAGGTTACACGGAAAATTGGCCGGATGGAAGAGACGGGGAAAACTGGCCAAAATTTGACGGTGCGAGAAACTTTGGGGTCAACCCGGC
>CAZASB010000054.1:0-20222 GCA_964487655.1 uncultured Planctomycetaceae bacterium | reverse complement strand
TGCGAAGCTCGGCTGTAGCTGGCCAGTCATCCGTCCGTCGGGGCGAGCCCGACGGAGAATCGCACGGGTGCAACTCCAATAGGAACCTCATTATTCCACGTCCCTACCAGCCCGATGGTTCGGCAAATCCGACTTTTCAGTTCTCCGCACGGGGCGCTTGCTTCCGTGGATTCCTTTTGGCACAATGACATAGTCTTCCTTCTATCCTGCCATCTTTACTTGCCGAGGTTTTGCTATGGATCGAACAGACTATGGTGTCGCACTTGCATGTCTTCTTCTCGCCTGTGTGCTGCCAGCCTCCGCAAAGGATATCTACGTTGCCAAGACGGGCAGCGATGACAATCTGGGTACAAAGGAGCAGCCGTTGGCCACAATCGAGAAGGCGGTCGAGGCCGTGTGCGGGGCTGGCCCGGGAACCGTTTGGATTGGACCCGGCGAATATGAGATTGGGCAAGGCATTCGACTCGACGCCAAGCACGGCGGTACGGCCGACGCTCCGCTGGTGATTCGGGGCGCCGAGCCGGGCGAGACGCGGCTCTCCGGCTCGCGCATCGTAAGCGGCTTCCGAGCCCTTTCCGCCGAGGAAGCCGTGCCGCTCATCTCGGAGGAAGCGAAGTCTCATGTTCTCGTCGCCGATCTGGCCGTCCAGGGATTCGCGCCGCTGACGCCCATGCCCTTGCAGCATCGTGCGCACGGCCTGGAGGAAGTGATCTTCAACGATCGGCCAATGCAATCGGCCCGGTGGCCGAACGAAGAGTTCGCCGTCTTCGATGAAGTGATCGATGCCGGCGCGTCGGGAACGACCCACTGGGTGCAACGAGAGGTGTATCGTCCCGGTTCGTTCCGTTTTCCAGGAGACCGGGCGAATCATTGGGACTTCGAGCGTGGCATCTGGCTGCATGGCTTCTGGTGTTACGATTGGTGCGACGAGGTTCTCAAGACAGGCAGTTACAATTCAGAGTCTGGCGAGCTGCGCATGGCCGTGAAACACGCTTATGGGATTGGCTCTCCCTGGCGAAAGGACTCGAAACATCGCTTTTATGCAATCCACGTCTTCGAGGAACTCGATCAGCCGGGCGAATACTACCTGGACCGCCAGAACAACCGGCTATACTTCTGGCCGCCCGGCGATGTGACGAAACGGCCTGTCCGCCTGACCGTGTGCAAGGAACCGGTCATTCTGGCCGACGGCGCTGAGAACTTGGTGATTTGCGATTTAACCATCGAGAACTGCCGTGGTGCGGGCGTGCAGTTGCGAAACTGCCAAAACAGCCATGTCAAGAACTGCCTGGTGCGCAACACGGGTGGTGCGGGAATCGAGTTGAGCGGTTCGAACGTGGCTGCGCACGGCTGCGAAGTGACCCAAACGGCCTCGCGCGGCATTTCTGTCCACGGTGGAGACCGAAAGACGCTGACTCCTGGCCGGTGCGAGGTTGCCGCCTGCCACGTGCATCACGTGGGGCGACTCGACTGGGGGTCGGGACGCGGAGTTACCGTCGGTGGATGCGGCAACCGGGTGGCGAACAACCTAGTCCATCATACGCCAACTGGCGCGTTCTCCTACGGCGGCAACGAGCACGTTCTTGAACTCAACGAAGCGCACGACGTGTGCATCCACTATTCCGATGTCGGCGTGTTCTACACTGGACGCGATTGGGCAAGTCGGGGCAACATCGTACGCTGGAACTATATCCACAAGATTGCAAACAACGAAGGAAGTGGCTCGTCTGGAATTTACTTGGATGACTGCGACAGCGGCGATACGGTCGTCGGCAATATCGTCTTCGGCGGAGTCGGCCGTGGCGTGCTGCTGGGCGGCGGACGCGACAATACCATCCAGGGGAATATCTTCATCGACTTGCCGGTCGGTATTCACGTCGATGCCCGCGGTCCTCGCGGCATCACGCTCGATAAGCCGGGTTCCTGGAATCTTTTGGCCAAGTGCGAGGCGCTCGACTACCTCTCGTCGCCGTGGCGCGAGCGATATCCGCGGCTTGCCAAGACCATGGAGAACGATCCGCTGCTGCCCATGGGCAACGTGATGCACGGCAACGTCATCATCGGTTGTAAGCGGCCGTTTGCCTTGTCGAAGGACGTCAAGGAAGATTGGCTTGACCGAAAAGACAACCTGGTGAAGGAGCTTGATGACTTTCCAGCCATTCCAGCCGTGGAGTCGGGTAAACCGCTTGACTTGTCGGTATTGCCTGCCATTTGGCGGCAGGTTGCCGGGTTCGAAGCAATTCCGATCGAAAAAATTGGGCTTCCCAAGAACGAATGAGGTGCCTGAGATGAGACTTCAATCCCACTGGAAGACGTTTGTCGCCGCAACCCTGTTTCTTGCGACGGTAGCCATATGCTGGTCCGCCCCGGCGGCCCGTGCTGAGCCCGAGTGGCGAGTCGGCTTGGCCCGAGTATGTATTTCACCGGAGAAGCCTGTATGGCTGTACGGGTATGCCGGCAAGGCGCGTTTCAAGCCGTACGAGGGCGTGCTTGATGACATCTTCGCCACCGCCTTGGCCATCCAGAGCGGAGACACTGAGCCTGCCGTGTTGATCACCGCCGATCTGTGTGTGTTACGTAAGCCGGAAGCCGAAGAGTTGTGCAAGGTAATCATGGAGAAGACGGGCCTTCAGCGGCGGCAAATTCTACTGAACTGGTCGCACACGCATTCCGGCCCGATGATCGGCACGTCTGATATGAACCGATATCCCATTGAGAATACCGACCTCGAAACGACCAAGGCGTACACCGCCGACCTGTGGCGGAAGCTGGCCGACGTAGCCGCCGAGGCGATGGCGACCCGAGAGCCGGCGAAGCTGAGTTGGGGCGTGGGCGAGATCGGCTTCGTGACCAATCGTCGACGTTTCGACTCCCAAGGGAACTACCAGGGCATGGGCCCCAACCCGGACGGGCACGCAGATCGTTCCGTTCCGGTGCTGCGAGTCGATTCGCCGGACGGCCGGCTTCGGGCACTGGTGTTCGGCACGGCTTGCCACGCCGTCACGCTCGGGGGCAACAGCAACAAGCTCTCGGCTGACTTTCCGGGCTACGCCCGCCAGTATGTCGAGAAGGAGTTTCCCGGCGCGACCACCCTGTTCGTCCAGGGTTGCGGCGCCGACGCCAATCCGCAGCCGCGATCCACTTCGGACCAAGAGGCGTTGGTGCGCAAGCAGGGAGAGCAGTTGGGCGCGGAAGTCTGCCGGATTGTCTCGGGCGAATTGCGGCCGATTCGCGGCCCGTTGCGGATCGCGTTTACAATGGTCGACCTGCCACTGGAGCCAGTACCTTTGAACGAGGAACTCGCCCAACGGGCCAAAGGGCCTTTCTGGCAATCGCATACCGCGAAGCGGATTATCGAGGCCCAGTCTCGTGGTGAGACGATCCCCATGCATTATTCCGCCCCGTTGGCACTGTGGCGGTTCGGCGGCGACCTGACCCTGATCGCCATTTCCGGCGAGGTAGTTTCCGATTACGCGCCCCTGGCCGCTGGCGCTCTCAAGCCCGAGAGCGTCTGGGTTGCCGGCTACTGCAACGAGGTCTTCGGCTATCTGCCATCCACGCGCATCGTGCGAGAGGGTGGGTACGAAACTCTCGGTTTGGTTTCGGCGAACGTCGGCCAGTTTTCCAGCGAGGCCGAGCAAACGCTTCTTGACGCACTGCGCGAGCTGAGTCTGTCGATACGATAACATGAATGGATACGCGGCCGGCGCCGACGTCGCACGGGCGCAAAGCGAGTTTTGAGAACCCCAGTTTCACGAAGAAAAGTTTCACGAAGAAAGGTTAGGGAAGCCATGAAGCGAGATACGAGTTTGTCGCCGGAGTCGGGTGGAATCAATTCGCGTCGGGATTTCTTGAAGCATTGCGGTATTATGACGGCCGGAACTGCCCTGGCCGGGGTGACGATTCCCCACGTTCACGCCGGAGAGGATAATACGATTCGTCTGGCCCTGATTGGCTGCGGCGGTCGCGGCAGCGGCGCGGTAGTGAACGCCTTTGAGTCGCCCAATGGCCCTTGCAAACTGGTGGCCATGGCAGACATCTTCGAACCGCGTCTGGAAGGGTCGCACAAGGCCCTCAGTAACCGGCACCCTGACAAGGTAGACGTGCCAGCGGAACGGCGCTTCGCGGGATTCGACGCTTTCAAAAAAGCGATCGACTGCTTGCGGCCCGGTATCGACATTGCCATGCTAACCACCTACCCTGCGTTCCGTCCGACCCATCTCGACTATGCGGTCTCCAAGGGTGTCAATGTCTTCATGGAGAAGTCGTTCGCGGTCGATCCAGTTGGCGTGCGGCGGGTGGTCAAGGCCGGCGAGGAAGCGAAGAAAAAGAACTTGAAGATCGCTGCCGGCTTGATGTGCCGTCACTCGGTGAACCGGCAGGAACTTATCAAGCGGATCCATGACGACGAAATCGGACCGGTCCAACTGATTCGCGCGTATCGCATGGAGCCGTGCGGTGTCATGTCGCCCAATCGCCCGGCCGACATGAAGGAGTTGCTCTGGCAAATTCGCAACCGGACGCACGTCCTGTGGGTGTCCGGTGGTCTTTGGGCAGAGATGGACATCCACCAGATCGACGAGATTTGCTGGCTGAAGGACGACCAGTATCCCGTCACGGCCCACGGCATCTGTGGTCGCGTTGCGAACAGCAAGGACGCCGGCCAGAGCATGGACTCGTTCTCCGTGGAATACACCTTCGCCGACGGGGCCAAGGCCTACGACGTAGTCCGCTACATTCCCAATTGCTACACGGAGTTCGCCACCTTCGTGCATGGCACGAAGCGGGCCGCACAGTTCTCCGGGACGGTTCATTCGGGCACATGCCATATCTACAAGGATCAGCGTTGCGCCCCCTTCAAAGTCACGGCCAAGTACGATCGTGACAGCGGGCAATATATCTATTCCGAAGAGGCTCGCACGGCGCGGGAGGACATCATCTGGCAGGCGCCCAAGGAGACTTACACGTGCTGGCAGGCTGAATGGAACGTACTGCTAAATTCCATTCGCCAAGATCTGCCGCAAAATGAGGCTCAGCGGGCCGCCTACTCGAACCTGACGGGCCTGATGGGCCGCGCGGCCATGCATATGGGCCGAGTGATTACCTGGGACGAGATGCTCCAGTCGAACTTCGAGCTTTGCCCGAACATCGACACGATGACCGAAGACAGCACCCCGCCGGTCATGCCCGACGCGAACGGCTTCTACCCGGTGCCCATCCCGGGCCAGTGGGTTGAAGTGTAATCACGGGACTACTCACGGTGGGACTAGCCATAAACTGCCGGCTGTACGACTCGCAACTGTCCCAGCAGTAGGTGCATACGTGCCCCTTGGGCAATCCAATTGCTTCGATCAGGTCGTCCAATCGCTGGTACTTCAGCGACGTAAGTCCTAACTGCTACCGAACGCGCTCGACTATCGCGTCGAGTCGCGGTCGGCGTAGTCTTCCAGAGGACAATCGGTCAGGCGGAGGATCGTTCGATTTGCTCGCCGAGAGCTTGCCATGGCACGCCCGTGTGTCTAATTGGGGAATCGGTGCCCGCCGTCAGCAACCGTCTCACCTCGGGATCTTCAGCATCAGCGTTCGCACCTTCTCAGCGATCTGGATCTGCTGGTCTCGATCCGAAATGGTATCAGCCACCGCGTTGGCCTCTTCGAGCAGGCCGTGGGCCGTCTTCCGGTAACCTGCCTCGCCGAGCTTCGTGGCAATATCACACATCGAATATGCCTTGCTCTGCGGGTTCTCAATGGCGCGAGCGGCGGTTATCGCCTCGCCCAAGGTCTTGCGAGCCCCTTCCTGGTCGCCTAATTTCCGAAGATGCGCCCCTGCCAGGGCCAGGCAGTTTGCACGGGCCCGATCATCTCCAGCGGAACGCGCTCGTTGCAGGAAGTCAGCCGTGACGCGTTGGACTTCCTCGGGACGTTCCATCTTCTGGAATGCTTTGGCAATGCCTCCCTGGACGAGCACTTGCCCGAAGACATCATCCAACTGGTCGAGAAGGCCTTCCGCGACCGTCAAATTCTTCTGGGCGGCACTGAGGCGTCCGGCTGTAGCTTGAGCGTTCGCGATGGCTGCCAAGGCACCGGCGCGTACCTCAATGCTCTCAATCTTCTCGGCGACACTGACTAGTGGCTCCAGTATCTCGGCCGCCTCCATCTTCTTTCCGATTATGGAAAGCTGTTCGGCAAGAAACACCGTCGCGCGAATCCGAGCGTCCGCGTCTTCGATCTCCCGGCTGGCTACGGCGGCCATTTCAAGCGTCACCTCGGCGCCGAACGTATCACCCGCCTTTGCTTGTCGGCCGCCAATCCTCGCGAGCTGTCGGCTACGCGCCTCGGGAGAGGTCAGCCGTTGCGTCTGGACAACCATGTCCTTGTAGGAAGGCCTGTCCTTGGACGAGTCGCTGGAACCGCACCCGACGAACGGGACGAACAATAAGAAAAGCAGCGGTAAAACACGGCGGGACAACGTAACTCGTCTTGCCATCGGCGACCTCGTGGTGAAGCTAGGGAAATATCAACTGGACACTGGTCAGACGCTCCTGCATTTCGGCCATCAGCACGTCCTCGGCGGCCTCGTCGGCCGCTTCATACGTGACCGAGAACCGGAGGTATGGCCCGACGTCGTCCCAAGGAACCGTGCAAATGGAATGCTGGGTAATCAAGTATTGCGAAGCGGCTTCCGCCGTGTCGAACTCCGGCCCGCCCTCGACGCCCTTCGGAATGGGTACATACAGGAAGTAGGTACCACCAGGCATGTGGCACTCAAATCCACATTTTCGGAGCGAGTCCACTAGTTTTCGGAGCCGGCGCTGGTACTTGTCACGTGCGAGCCGAGGAATCTCATCGTTATCCAATGCGGCGACCGCCGCCTTCTGGATGGCCATGAATTGCCCGGAATCCGAGTTGTCCTTCACGTCGGCAAGTGCCCTAACTAGGCGTTCGTGCCCACACACCCAACCCAACCGCCAGCCAATCATGTGCCAGCCCTTGCTCATCGAGTGGACCTCGATGCCTACTTCGCGGGCACCGGGAACCTGTAAAAAGCTCAGCGGCGGCCGCTCGTAGCTAAGCATCATGTGCGCCGCGTCCTGAACAACCACCAACTCGTTTTCTCGGGCGAACTCAACTACCTGGGTAAAGAATTCACGAGTGGCAACTCGGCCCGTGGGACTGTTGGGATAGTTTAGCACGAGTAGCTTCGCGCGCCGGAGCACTTCCAGGGGAATGCGGTCAAGATCGGGCAAGAATGCGTTCTCGGCTCGGAGCGGAAGCTTGTACACCTCGCCGCCATAATACCGAGTATGAGTGCCGGCCACCGGATACCCCGGGACCGTCATCAGCGTAACCTCGCCCGGGTCGATCAGCGTAGCCGGTATCATGGCTAGAGCCGTCTTTGAGCCAATACAGTGGTTCACCTCGCGTGCGGGGTCAAGTTCCACCTGGAACTGCCGCTTCATGAACTGGGCGACCGCTTTTTTGAACTCCGCGATGCCGTTGTCGGCATAGCCGCGGTTCTCCGGCCGATCGATTTCGCGGGCCATAACGCGTCGGACCGCTTCCGGGGCCATCTCGTCGTTTTCGCCGATTCCAAAGTCAACCAGTCGTCGCTCTGGGTGGTCGGCAATCGCCTGGCGCTTCGCTCGCTTAATCTTCTCAAACTTATAGATATCGGTGCCTTTGCCGTAACTGGCACCGCCAATCCGCTTGGCGAATAGCTTCTGAAAATAGGGGTCGTCGCTCATGAGACAAAAGACGATGATATGGGGAATGCCAGAATATCGAAAACTACTATTCTAGCATGAATTTCGCCATTCGAATACTGGGGGAGGGGAGGCGAATTCTCTCGCCGTTCCTCCATCGCCTTTCGTCAGCCCCACTTCCGTTGGATTACGCTTGCACCGTCTGACTGCCTAGTCGGGCTGCTTCTCCGTGCCAGCTCGTTTGGGTGGCTGATTGGGGAACCAGATGCCGAAGACGACGACGCAGGCAGCACACAACGCCGTGCAGCTAAGCCAGATGCGCGTCCAATCGCGAGTGAGGGTTTCGCCCGCGCCGCTGGTGAACCACTCACCAACCTGGCCGCTGACGAATCCGCCAACGAAGAATCCCAATGCGATGACAAAGGTACCGTACACGGTTTGCATGCTCCCGCGAACGTCGGCGGGCGCGATCCGGTCGACGTACATGTAGGCTACGGCCAGAAAGGCGCCAAAACAGAGGCCGTGCAAGGCTTGGCCGACGGCGGCCAGCGTCAACATACCGGCAAAGGGAAGTTCAAGACCAAAGGCCAGGGTGAAGAGAACACAACGGAACGTGTAGGCGCCTAACCCCAGCATCATGGTCCACTTGAACCCCAGTCGTTTGAGGAAGACTCCAAGAAGCGCCAGCACGACAACCTCGCAAATCTGGCCGACCGAACTGATGCTCTGCTCATAAGCGCCCCAACTGCCGGCGTCGAGAATCGCCCGTAAAAAGGGGCTATACCAAACAACGACAAACTGGTGCGCGATGGCGACGAAGAAACTGACCACGACCAGCACCAAGAAGTTCCGGTTCCGCAACATCGACACCACGTATCCGGGAGCGTACTGGCGATCGTCGCGGCGCTGCGCCGGCGTGTGTGGCAACGTGAGGCAGTACACGGCCATCGCAAGGCCCATGACGCCTGACAGGACAAATGCGATTGCGCGGGCGTGATTGAGGGTATCGCCTTCCATGCCGCGCAACCACCAGAACTCGATGAGATAGGCCGGCACGATGAAACCCAAAGTGCCGAAAATGCGGACCCAGGGAAACTCCATCTCGCTGTTCTTCAGGTGCTGAAAGGCGAGGGAGTTCGACAGCATGAGCGTGGGCACATAGAGGATTGAATACGCCGTTCCCAAAAGAATCACCGGTAAAACCCGGCTTTGAGCGGCGATTGCGAGCATGAGCAGTCCGCCCACGACGTGGCAAAACGCCATCACGTGCTGCGTGGCGAACATCCGGTCGACGAACTGGCCGATGATGAACGGCGCAAAAATCGGCCCGACTGCCAGGGCTGCTCCAAAGACGCCAACCTGAAAACTTGTGAACCCCAGGGCATCCATCACATAGACCGAGGCAATTGGCAAGTAGCTTCCCTGCACGAAGTACTGCAGGAACATCATCAGCGAAAGCCGGCCGAGCAACGGAACAGAGGAGAACGCCGCCGGCGCCGCCGAAATACTGCTTGCCTGGGACATAATCAGTCACCTCGATGATGGGAATACGATACACTGCCTACGTGAATAATCCCGGCCAGCCAGTCTGCACCGGTTCCGTCTAGGACGATGTTCAGTTGGCTTCGCAAGGGATCAACGGCAGCAGGATGTGCGAGGGCCGCTGGCGGTCGTGGTAGACCGTGTTCACGGCCGTTTGCACGCGACGGTTGTCGTTGAGCGGTTCGCCCGTGTTGGGGTTCAAGTCGAACCGCGGGAAGTTGCTACTGGAAATGTCGACCCGTATGCGGTGTCCTTTCTTGAACACGTTCGACGTTGGATACAGCTTGATCGTAACCGGGTAGACCTTCCCTGGCTCCATCAGCTTCTCGCTGGTAAGTGACTCGCGGAACCGCGCGCGGACAATGCCGTCGTTAATGTTCAGGTCGAATCCAGCGGGGAAGTCTTCGCTTGGTGGGTAAACGTCAATCAATTTAGCCGTGAAATCGGTGTCGGGCGCGGTAGACGAGATCCACAGTTTCACCGTGATTTCGCCGGTTACCTCAACGTCGTTCGCGAGTGGTTCCGACTGGAACACGAGCACGTCGTTTCGCGCGCTAAGCGGAATGGGTTCCTGGAAGTTCCAGACGTGCTCGCCGCCGCGTTGGTCCCATGCGCCCTGAAGCAGGATGTCGTTCCCCGACGAAATACAGCCACCAATAGTTGGCACGGGGTTGCGAGGGTCGAACTGGAACGAGGTGGAAGCGTTGTCGACCTCGGGAGCAGACGCAGCCAGCCTACCGCTCGGCTGCATGTGGAACTCGGTGTACCGGGTTCGAGCGAGCGGCCATTCCTGCTCGTCGCGCCAGAAGCCGCCGTGGTTCAGCTTGCCATCGTCGGTTTTACGGCCATCGCCGGTACCCATTACGAAGATGCGGACCACCGTGGCAAATGGCGATTCGCGTCCAACGGCGTTTTCGCTGTCTTTGAGCCAATGATCGAACCACTGAAGCCGCCAGCCAAGGTGGTCTGGAATCGCAGCGTCTTTTCCAAAGCTCGCCTGGCCGTGCGCGAACCGGTTCTGCGCGCCGTGAATCCACGGTCCCATGATGAGGTAAACTGGGCCTTTGATCTTCTTCGATAAGGTCATGAAGTTGGCGGTCGTGTTGCCACCCCACGAATCATACCAGCCGCCGACCAGGTACACCGGGATGTCCTTGTAGAGTTCTGGATGATCGATGATGGCGTTCATTCTCCAAAACTCGCTGTTGGCGCCGGTTCGCATTGCCTCGACGAGCCACGTTTCGTATTCCGAGGCGAGCTTCAGCGGCGTCATGCCGGGCCGCAACGGTAGATTGGCGAGATAGTTCTTGCGCTGGTCAGCCATTTCGTTGAGTGCGGCCGCCGTGCCCGGATCATGACTCTGCCGGCTGCCGCGCCCTGCATTCAGCATGATCCAGTTCCAAAAACGCATCTCGAACGCGCCAGCGTTGCGCATACTCTGATAGCCCAGGTTCGACATTGCGTCGACCGGGATGACCGTGACCAACCCAGGCGGCTTTGTCATGGCCATGGCATGCTGCGTGCCGCCGACGTACGACGTTCCCATCATGCCGAACTTACCGTCGGACCAGGGTTGCGCGATGATCCATTCAGCCATATCATGGCCGTCAGACTCGTCGTCGCTAAGCATGTGCCAGACGCCCTCCGACTTGTACCTCCCCCGCGTATCCTGGGCCACGAACACGTAGCCTCGGGCCGCAAAATACTGTCCTGTGCCCTTCTGGCCATCCTTGTTGTAAGGCAGGCGAGTCAGAATGACGGGAAATGGTTCGTTCAGAGCAGTGTCGCCCTTTGCTGGCCGGTAGATATCGGTTGCCAATCGCACGCCGTCGCGCATCGGCGCCATCACGTTGTTCTCTATCACGACGTCGTACGCAGCTTCCCGGGCAAGCGACGGGGCCTGCAGCAGCGCAAACAATAGACCCAACGCGACAATACGGTTGGCACAATAAGCTGGGCGAAATCGCATGGTGACTCCCTCCTTCGATTCTGAGTTCGTTACGGCTCCCGTCGGCAAGACCGATGATACCAGAAACCGATACCGGTTGCCAATCGGCGCAAGCCGCGTTTAAAATAATCTGCTAGCCTTTGGCGGCCGAGCTATCCTGCAACTGCCGCTGAGCCTCGAACGCGGCTACGGCCACACTGACCGATAGGTTCAAGCTTCGGGCGTTGGCATGCACCGGAATGCGTAGGCAGCGTTCGGGGTGAGCATCCCGCAGACTCCGCGGAAGCCCTTCCGACTCGGCCCCGAAGACCAGGATCGGATCGGACTCGAACCGGACCTCGGTGTAGGAGCATACGGCTGTCTTGGAAAAAAACCACATGCTCGCTTCATCCAGTTGCGTTCGCAGGGCACGCCAATCGTCGACGACCGCCAAGTCCAGATGCTGCCAGTAATCCATGCCTGCACGTCGAAGGTGCTTGTCATCGAGCCGGAACCCAAGCGGACGCACCAACCAGAGCTTCGCCCCCAGCGCAACGCACGTGCGGCCTACACTGCCCGTGTTGTAGTGGATTTCGGGTTGATGAAGAACGACGTGCATGTCAGCGCAACTCGCTCAGGCTTGTCAGGCCGATCGGTTCGCGGCTGGCAAATGGTTCGCCATACCTGGTACCGATGAGGAAACCCCAGGTGGATGCCATGTGCCGCAACCGGTCAATGAATGTGGGCGGTTCAGTCGGCCGCCCAGAGATAAACTGGCTCTGATAGCATCGAATGGCCGCTTCCTTCGCCTCCCACTGGTCGCTGATATCTAGGACGAAGGCCGGCTGAGGGATTTGTCGGAGGTGCATGGCGTAGTAATAGAGAATCCGCTCGGGATAGTGCGGCTGGCCCGGCAAGTCGGTTTTTGTTAGCTTCGCCCAGAAACGGGCGGCTTCGATCAGCTCGGTCGCCGCGGTATGGTCCGGGTGGGCATCGGTCCAGTACGGGGCGAATACCCATCGCGGACGCGATTGACGCATTACGCCGGTCAGGCCTGCCCGTGCCTGAAGTGTCGGTTCCAGGCTCCGGTTCGGAAGCCCCAGATTGCCGCGCCAGTTCAGTCCCAGGGCAGCCGTGGCGGCATCTGTCTCACTCGCCCGGATTTCGGGCGACCCGAACGGAGTTGGCTCGCCGCTCGTGAGATCAAGCACGCCCACGCGCAACCCCTCCGAACGAAATCGCAGGATTGCGCCGCCCATCCCCATTTCCGCGTCGTCGGGGTGCGGGGCAACAACAAGCACGTCTAACAGGGGAGGGGCAGTGGTCATCAGTGGTCCTATCGAGGCGAAAGGCGTAGCTTTATCCAGGCTGAAGGTCATTGTACGGACTAGATGCCAACAGCCAATGCCCCGCGAGCGATTGGTATCGCGTCGCGCTGGGACTGTGGGGCTGGAGTCACACTCTGCTCTGACCGATGTTAAAAGAGACAAGGCTTTTCGATGCGAAAAGCCAGGTTCTCGGCGATAATAGAGAACGTTTTATGCACACCCTCGTCCTACCTCATCGGAGCCAACGCTTCGAGCGGTAGGGCGAGGTTTTTGGTGCGCTATGGGAAGAATTCCCGATGCACGTCAGCACAGACACTTCGCCCCCTATCCCTCGCCCAGCCCGTTCCGCTCGCCCGGCCAACCCAGACGCGCTGCGCGCCACCTCTTGAGAAGACTACTTGAAATATAGGGGTGAACGGCTGGAGGCTTTCGTAAAGGTTTTTGGAGAATAGGGGTGCGGATTCGGCGAGTTTTCAGGTATCATGGGCGTATCTGTCCCGGATGAGATACGCGTTCTTGGGCGAAAGGAATCGCCGTGGCCTCAAATCCCGCTCCCACCGCAGTTACCCACCAGATCCGCACGCACTTGTTCGCCGACGCATTGTTCGAAATGGTTCGCAACGGCTTCGAGCGGTTCCCCGATCATCGACGCCCCGACGCCCCGACGTGCCGTCGAGGACGGTCAGAACAAGCAAGACACATGTCCGGCTACATGAGTCCTTCCATATCCGGAAAGCCATACGCATGACCCACCAAGAGCAACTCACCTTCAATACGGCCGGACACGGCCAAATGACCGATTTAACCGAGCGCGTGGCGGAGGTGGTCCGCCGGTCCGCCGTTCAGACGGGCGTGGCCCAGGTGTTCGCCGTCGGCAGTACGGCTGCCGTAAGCGTGGTGGAGTTCGAGCCGGGGCTGTGTCGCGACGTGCCCGAAATGCTCGACCGGCTCATGCCGCCCAGCCGACAGTACGGTCACGAGCAGGCATGGCACGACGGCAACGGCCACTCCCACCTGCAGGCAACGCTCATGGGCCCGTCGCTGGCCGTGCCCATCGGGCAGGGCGAACTCATCCTGGGCGACTGGCAGCAGGTGTTCCACATCGAATGCGATGTCCGCGGTCGAAACCGTACCGTGGTCGTCACCGTGCTGGGGGAATAGGTGTCAGGTGTCAGCGACGCGCTCGCGCGACTAATCGACCGCGCTCGCGCGTTACTGTCAACTGCTCTCCCCGCGTGGGTGAACCCGACTGCCGAGACAGTCGGAACCACCCACCCCACTGTCAACTGTCACTTGCTACTGAGTTCGAAATTGATTTCGTTCCGGCCGGGTTCAACCGTTGCGGTCAGCTCGGTTCGGGCGTGGTAGCGAGCGGGTAGCGTTTCCGGCGAGGTCTCGGTCCGCTTGGCGATGCGCACGGTGTGCTTGCCGATTGCGGCGCCTTTGGTATCGCGAATGTAAGTCAGTTCATACTTTCCATCGGCGTCGGTCACGCCGGTCGAGCCGCGCACCGTGCCCGGATCGAAGTGGACAAAGGCTTCGGCAAGCGGCTTGCCGTCAAGGGTCACTACCCCCTCGACCCTGCCCATGTCCGGCCGGTCAACAGACCCGCAACCGGTCAAAGCAAGGATACCGACCGCGAGGAATCCGAGCACAAACGGTCGTTCTGCTCTGCATTGGATTGTGCGTTTCATCTTGCTCATTCCTTTTCGATGCGATGCAGGGTTTCCAGAAGGACGGCGCGCCCGACGGCGTCGAACCGAACGTCGGCCAGGGACTTGCTCGCATCCGGATTATTGAACAAATACGGATGCACGGCAACCGTGGGCAACACGGCGGCGGCGCCCCTTGCCGGCCCGCCGTCCAGTGCGCCCCCACGGCAAACCACGCCCACCACGCCGCGCCCATCACCCGCGACGAACTCCAGTAGGGGCTCGATACCGCGGGCCGGGTCGGCGGCGTGGACCGTGGGGCAGGCGGGCCGCTGCCAGCCGGCTGGCGTTTGCGGGCTGCGCAACAGGGGCCAGCCCATTGGCGCGGGCCCGGCCAGGAATAGCTTGCAGACGGCAACGTTGGCCGGCTCCGTATGCCATTGTTCAGGCAACTTCCCGGAGGGCTTGGCCAACTCGGGGAATACAACCGTCGGAACGTGCTCGCCAATCCACACGATGCGCCCGCCCGACTTGCGATACGTCGCCAGGTTCGCCTCAATCTGTTTCGCGTCGATCCCGGCATACGACCGCAACCGATCGGCGATCAGCAGGATCATCGGTGTCTGGCGAGGATCCGGTGTGTTGTGCTGCAGGTCGCGCAGGTCGAGCGTGGCGTATGCCCGTCCGGCGTCGGCAAGCGTGCGGCAAGCGGCCACGGCGAGTACCCGCTGGTGGAACCCAAGCGACGATTCGTTCATGCGCCACGTCGGTTCGAGCACCACGCCAATCGCGCCGCGCGTGTCGGCATCGACCGAGCGAAGGACCGGCGCGAACAGGGCTTCGTCCGCCAGCTTGCGCGAGACGACCCAATCGGCCACGGCCGCGCGGTAGTCACCCTGCAGGGCGGCCATGTCGACCGGGAAATCCGTCTTGGCCAGGCGCAGAGCCGCCTCGGTATCGCGCAGCGTGTAGACCACACCCCAGGCACCCAGTTGAGCCAAGTGTCGTTGTCGAGCCAGTCGGCGCACCGGATCGCCCGTCCGCGCGTAGTCGAACGCGGCCCCAAGCAGCGGGTATCCATGCTCCGCGCAGAAACCGGCCCCTCGATGGCCGTACAGCATGATGTCGAACATGGTTTTCCGGGCGTCGCGGCCGTCGTCGGCAACGCGCATGGCATCGACCGTTTCGGCGAACAGCCTCTTGTCGGCGTCGGTTTCCGTGGCCGTCTTCAGGTCCAACCGGCCCGCGATCCGGCCGAACGCCTGCCCGCCGGGCAACTCCAGATCGATCCGCGACCAGTCATACGTGGCCACATGGACGATCGGATCGTGATTGCAGGCCGACATGTCGGACGTTGAATGGCTCATCACGGCAATCCAGAACAGGGCCGTCTCGTAACGCTGGGCGCGGAGCGAGTCGACCAGCAGCAACCAGATGACCGGGCGAGCCCAATCGTGGTGCAGGTCGTAGCGGCGTTTGACGTTGTACTTCTGGAGCAAGGCCATCCCCCGCGGCCCGATCAACTCGGCCTCGGCATCGAACCCGTCGAAGCTGTCGGGATACCCGCACCACGGGCCAATCGCCTTCCGGACGGTCTCGTCGTCGATCTTCTCTCGAAATGCCTTGGGCAGTCGCTCGATAAGCGCGCGGGCCACCACGTCATGCCCACCCCAGGCTTCAGCCCGATTAGCCCAAGCCGTGAAAGCGCAGCCCAGAAGCAGCAAGCATCCGAGGAAACAAAAGAGACGTCGGGATGGTTGCGTCATGCGATGCCTCTTTGACAGGTATCTGAAAACTTCGTCGATTTGTTCCGGATGAACATGCCCATCATATCGAGACGGTCGGTGAGAAGCAAGGAGTTTGTCGGCCATGGGACTTTGACGAGTGCAGGAAGGCTATTGCAAGAACAAGATGCCCACGGCTTGCGGCCTGTTGATCTATTGTTGACGCGTCTCTCCGAGACGCTGGACACTAAATCAACAGGCCGCTTGCCCGGAGGTAACCCCGACAACGGCTACGGCTGTTCGAACACCTTCCGGTCGAGCACCGCGCCGGCGAGGCTCTTGATTTCCACGGTCAACGTGTGCGCAGCGCGGTTGAAGGTCATCAGGAGGTAGTTGTTCTCGCTGGCCAGGAATTTCGAGTGCGGGTCTGGATAGCGGCTGCCCTTGCCGCTGAGCGCGATGTCGTAGTACGTGTGCCCGTCCACCTCGGCCCGCTCGGCGAAGTAGCCGAACCCGGTCACGCACAAGGTTCCTTTCCGGAACATCTCATGCCAGGCGCCTTTGGCTCGACTCCGCGCGGCGGCATTCTGCGCGTTGTAGAGCGTGACCACGAAACGGTCGCCTGCGTCGGCCATGAGATCCCTGTACCACAAGAACTGCTCCGACTCGGCGTCGAAGTCGTGCGACGTTTGCCATGTGGTGCCCTGGTCGGAAAGATGGTGCAGATCGAGCGCGATGAACCGCGCGCCGAACGCCGGCATGTCGAACCGCCATTTCCACTCGTCGTCGGGCAGTTCGAAGAATCGGCGGAAGGCCGTCGCGCTCACATCGTACACCGGCTCGTCGGGCGGCGCCGGCCCGCGCGGACGAACTTCCTTGTCGTGATTGCCCAGCACGGGCATGAAGGGGATCGAACGGAACAGATCGGGGTACGCGCCGACCAGTTTCGCATAGGGAATTATGCACTCGGGCCGATTTGCGCTGCATTCCGAATGGAGATTGGGGATATTGTCGCCTGCCGTCATCAGCAGATGGGGATCATCGGCCATCAGCGAGGTCAGGTCGGGTTTTCCCTGCCAGTCGGCCACAACGGCCACGCGCAAGACGTCGGTCGGATACGCCTTGAAACACGCCGTCGCCGAGATTTGCCCACCCGTGCTTACTTGGTAGTAATAGTGGGCCGCGTCGCGCTGGTCTGTATCGCGATCGTCCAAGGGGATTTCCACGTGGTGCAGCGTGTCATTGTCCTCGACGCGCGCCGTGTGGCCCAGCGCCTCGGTCGGTCCGAAATGGACGGTCGAGTCGCCCGGCTGATCCGAGAGCCAGTTCATGACGATGTGGCTTGGGTCGTGGCCGCGGTGCGTCAGCCAAACGCACGTGATCAAAGGCGTCGTTTCGGTGGCGTGGCCACCGGCGGCCAGGCAGGTGAACAGGATGCAGGAAGCGAGGTAAGTTTTCACAATTGCCATCGTTCTCGTCATTGCGGTATCGGTAAGGTGAACGTTAGGAATAAATCTACCATTCGGCAGCGTTTTTGCTGAGCCGGTTGGCCCGCCGTGCCGGCAACCACGGCCGGTATGAACTTAATTATGATGGTTGCGACAACGATGTCAACGAAACATTCTCTGCCGATGGCCACGAAGGATAACTCGGAGGGGGGGATAATCTTGCGCAGGTTAGCCTGCCTGCGACGAAGTGCTTCGCCCCCGGGCTCGCACCTAGTTGTTGTACACAAGTTGAGGCCTTACTCCATTACCGCGCACGCCAGTTCGATCTTGCCGAACGGAGCGCTCACTTGAATGCCGGCTACGCGGTCGGCAATGCGGGCGACCGACTCGCGGGCAATGGCAACGCCTTCCTTGAGCTGATCGTCGCGGCTTTCACGCGAGGCCATGCGCTCGAGAATAGACGCGGGAATCTCCACGCCCGGCACTTCATTCTGAAGAAACAGCGCGTTGCGATAGCTGGCCAGCGGCCAGATTCCGGCAAGAATCGGAATACCATGGCAGGCAACCTGGTCCAGGATGGCAAGCAGCGCTTCCGGGTCGAACACCGGCTGCGTAATGGCGAACTCGGCCCCGGCCTCGACCTTCTCGGCAAAACGCTTCAGCTCGTTCGCGCGGTCGAGCGACGTTGGGTCCAGGCCCACGCCAATCACGGCTGCAGTGGGCGGATCGATGGCCTGCCCGCCCAGGTCGATGCCTCGGTTCAGCCGCGATTGCACCGCCACCATGCCGATGGAATCGGTATCGAACACGCCCGAAGCGTGCGGATAGTTGCCCACCTTGGGCGGATCGCCGGTGACGAATAGCAGGTTACGAATGTTGCAAGCGGCACAACCGAGCAAGTCCGCCTGCATGCCAATCAGGTTCCGGTCGCGGCAGCAGAAGTGGAGGATTGGCTCGATATCAGCGTCGGCAAGAACGCGCGCGGCGGCAACCAGGGGCGAGATGCGCGAACTTGCCCGCGGTCCGTCAGGTATGTTGATTGCATCGACGCCATGCTCTCGAAGCTGCCGACTCTTGCCGACGAAGCCGTCAAGATCGTACCCGCGTGGCGGTACGAGTTCGACGGTGGCGACCCATTTCCGTTCAGTCAATTTTCGGGCGAACCGCGACCGCTCGACGAGGGGAACCGGCTCCTTCTCCTCGACCTGCGTGGCTTGGATAATGGTGGCCCGCTTTCGCGTTTGACTCAGCGGCTTGACCGTTCGGGCGATTTCGCGAATATGCTCCGGCGTGGTGCCGCAGCAGCCGCCGACCGCGGCCGCGCCGAGGCTCGCGTAGCGCTTGGCGTACTCCGCAATGTATTCCGGTGAGCAGAAGTAGATCATCCGTCCACCCACCTCGCGCGGATGACCGGCGTTTGGCTTCACCCAAAGCGGCAGGTGGGTCCGATGGACGGCGCGTTCGACGGCATCGAGCAGACCCTCCGGGCCGGTTCCACAGTTCATTCCCCAAGCGGTTGGAGTAGGACAGCCTTCGGGTAGCGGCGAGAACATGCGGTCGAGCGTTTCGCCCGACTGTGTCTCGCAGTTGGCCACAATGGCGAACGACAGCACATACGGCACGTTGGGAAAAGTGGTCATGGCCGTTGCAGCCAGCTCGACGGCCTCGCGCGAAGGCAGGGTTTCAAAGATGACGAAATCGACTCCGGCCGATCGCAGCGCTTCCACCTGCTCTGCCAAGAGGTCGCGTGGCGACTGCAGGGCCCGGCCCATGGGAGGAATCGGTCCGATGGACCCGCCAACGAAGACCGGACGGTCGGCAGCCTCGGCCACTCCACGGGCGAGTGATACGGCCGCATTGTGGATGCCGCCAAGTTGATCGACCATGCCATACTGCGCCAGGGTTGGCCGGTTCGCGCCGAAGGTGTTCGTCAGCAGGATATCGGCGCCGGCATCGCAGTAGTCCTGGTGGATACTCTGGATGAGCTTGGGGTCCGAGAGGCATAGTTCATCGAAGCAGCGGTTCGTGAATACGTGTCGCCGGTACAATTCCGTGCCCATGGCGCCGTCCAGCACCAGGAGCCCCTGGCGAACGGCATCGGTGAAGTTGCGAGAGGGCATTCCATGATTCCTTTCAAGAACACTTCCAACCGTGCTGGCGGTCGCAATATATCAGCGCGGAACCAATTCCAAAACGGCCAATACCGGCCGGTGATCGGAGGCCATCGACTCGGCAACGACCTCGGTGGTCATGAGGCGGAACCGCGAGGCCGGCTGGTAGACGATGTAGTCGATCCGTACCGTCGGATTGACCGACGGCACGCTGGGCGCAACGTCTTCGTCCATGGCATGGGTCCATCGTTCCAGCAGCATTCGCACCGGTTCGGAGTCGGGCGTCGCGTTGATATCACCGGCCAGGATGGTCGGAATCGGATCGTCTGGATGGGCAAACAGCTCATTGACGGCCTTGGCCTCGGCCACGCGGTCCTCGGGGACATTGTGCTGAAAGTGCGTACTGACGAACCGGAGCGGTTGCCCGTCCGGGCCACGAACGACCACGGCAATCGTCCCTCGCGGATAGGTGGTCAGCTCCGGAGTGGCTTCGGTATAGGGTAGTGGCTGGATGACGACGTCGAGGATGGGCAGCCGGGTCAGCACGGCATTGCCGAACAATCCCCCTTCATAATGTTGCGTGGGTCCGAATCGCACGGCCATGCCGGTCAGTTCACCCAGCCGCCGCGCCTGGTGGACACGGCCGGACCGTCTTACGCCAACATCGACCTCTTGCAGCGCTACCAAGTCTGGTTTGCTCGCGACGATAACCTTGGCAAGGCGCTCCACGTCATATTGCCCGTCCATGCCTTGTCCGTAATGGATGTTGTAGCACAGCACGCGCAAGG
>CAZASB010000053.1:0-20345 GCA_964487655.1 uncultured Planctomycetaceae bacterium | reverse complement strand
ACCGCCAAGACCGGCTTGTCCGCCGTCCTGACAACCGAGGCAACCACGGCTCCGGACTGCGGCAGGGCCGCCGCCCTGGTGAGCAACAGCGTGCCGGCGCCGATGCCCGTCATGCCGCCGTAGGTGTTGTTCCCACTGAGAATTGTCTTGCCATGATGGGTACCACCCCCACTGCCAATATAGATAGTGCTTTCCCCAGCGGGTAGCGTTGTTTCTCCTCCCGTGATGTTTCCGCTGATGACGAGCGTGCCGCTGCTTTGAAGTGAATTGCCAGAAAGGGTGTTGAGGACATTGACGTTGCCGGAAATGGTAAGCGTACTACCGGCTAAGACCGTGATGCGAGTGCTTCCGACGACGGCAGTGCTGGTGGTGATATTGCCGGTCCACGTGTTGTTGCCGCTGACGCTATACAGCGCGCCCAAGATGTAACCACTGACCCCTCCGCCAGTAATGCTGAGGTCGTCGCCGACGGTAATTCCACCCGACAATTCCAGCTGTGCCTTATTGGCCACCGTGGTGCCGCCAGCGGTGGCACCCAGCGCGGCGCCGTCGGTGATTCTCAGGACGCCTGCGCTAACGGTGGTAATTCCCGTGTAATCGTTGGCGCCGCCGAGGGTCAGCGTGCCCGAGCCGGCCTTGGTCAAGTTTGCAGAACCCGAAATCTTGGAGCCAATCGACGAAGTGCCAGTGGCCACCGTGACGGTGGACGTTGTGCCGTTGAGCGTTAGAGCGTTGCCGGTGACGGTGTAGCCGCCTGTGGCGAAGGTCAGATCATTTGCAGTAACACCACCGGCAGCGATTGTGACCGCGCCGGCAGCGCCGCCGAAGTAAGCGTCGTTGTCAGTGCCCGTGGTGGGCCACGTGGTCAGCGATCCCGTATCGGACCCCGAGCGCCACAGTGGTGGCGCGACAGTGTTCCAGATTCCAACGCCACCGGTGCCTGCGGTCCCGCCGTTGGCGTCCCAATAGTACACTGTGGCTTGGGTGCTTTGGCCCAATGCGACAATCGCCGTGGCAGTCAGAAGCATGAGCAAGTTAAGCTGCGATCTCATGGTGAACTCCTGTAAAGCGTCGAGGAAAAGATGGGCGTATACTTGCCGCGTGCCGTTTTTGCGCCTTTGCACCGCAGGTACGCTTCGCGTGAACTGACAGCCCGACTGTCAGCATAGGGCTTAGTTTACCAGAAACAGATTGGTTTGTCAAACGCTTGGCGGCGATTGTGTAGGCATGGGGGGGGGGGGGGTAAACCATTGTTACATAAGGACTTGCGACGTGAAAAGAATTTTTGTAAAACCCCGTTTTCTGCTCATTTTCGGCCTCTTCCGACGCCCATTCACAAACCTTTCACGCAAACGCAACCGGACCGCCACCGATGGCCGCGGCACGGTAAACGCCCGGCGTGCAACCGCCAACTGCCCAACAGCCGCTTGAGTGTCAACTGATTCCATGTAGCCAAGCATTTCGGCGACGTGATGGACAAGTAACTTCTCAGTAACCCCGTGAAATTGATCTTTACTTGGCGGGTTTTTTGTGGTTTCTTGTAGGGCGATGGATGGATCTGGGCCGATCAAGATTGCTGGTATCGAAGTTCTTGCGGAAGAATTGACGCCGCTGGTAGAGCGCCTGTTACGAATGATCGAAACCACCTCGAGCAAGCGGCCAGTTGATCTATTGTTGACGCGTCTCTCCGAGACGCTGGATCTTGGGGGCGATGCCCCGGTCCCTTGACGCCACGGTCGCCGGGCGGTAGCGTCCAGCTTATGGCAGCGATGAAGGTAGTCCACTTGGTGGCCGGGGCCGGCGGCATGTACTGCGGCAGTTGCTTGCAGGGCAACACGCTGGTTGGCGCGTTGTGCAAGGCGGGCGTCGACGCGTTGTTGCTGCCGATGTACATGCCGCTTCGGACCGATGAAGCGAACCACAGCCTGGAGTATGTGGCCTTCGGTGGGGTGAATGTTTACCTTCAACAGCGATGGAAGCTGTTCCGACGCACGCCGTGGCTTCTGGACCGTCTTCTGGACCGCCCTGCCCTGCTCCGCTGGCTGGCGCGACGCGGCGGCACGACGCAGGCGGACGAGTTGGGGCCGCTCACCGTTTCCATGCTGCAAGGTGAGGAGGGGCGGCAGTGCAAGGAGGTGGAGAAACTCGTCTGTATATTGGCTGACACGCTCAAGCCCGACCTCGTCCACTTGAACAACGCCCTGTTAGTCGGCGTTGCGCCGGCCATCCGCCGCCGCTTGGGAGTGCCGGTTGTCTGCTCGCTTACGGGTGAAGACGCCTTCCTCGACAAGTTACCCTCGCCGCACCGCGAGGAGGCGTGGCAATTGTTGCGCCGGCGGGTGGCGGAGCTTGATGGGGTTGTTGCCCTGAGCTGCTATTTTGCCGACGCCATGGCCGAGCGGCTTGCCCTGCCCCGGCAGCGGATTGAAGTGATTCCACCCGGGCTGAACGTAGTGGATGGCGGCGAGGCCTGGGTGGCCAGGCGGCAGCGGCGGGCCGACTCACCGTTCAGGGTGGGCTTTTTCTCGCGTGTCGCGCCCGAAAAGGGATTGCACCTGCTCGCCGAGGCCGCCGTGCTGCTCGCGCGAGACGCGGCCCTTCCGCCCGTGGAGGTCCATGCCGCTGGCTATCTCGCCCCGGCGGATCAGCCCTATTTGGCCGAAGTGGAACGCTGCATGGCCGAAGTCGGGCTTGCGGACCGGTTCCATTATCACGGGGCGCCCGATCGGGCAGGAAAGATATCGCTGTTCCGGTCGTTCGACCTGTTCTGCCTGCCTACGCTGCTGCCGGAAAGCAAGGGGCTGCCGGTGCTCGAAGCCTGGGCCAGCGGAGTTCCGGCGGTGCTTCCGAGCCACGGAGTCTTTGCCGAGCTGATTGACGATACGGGCGGAGGCCTGCTCCACGAGTCGGGAAATGCCGTCTTGCTTGCCGAAACGATTGCTGCCATGATACGCGACCCCGCACGCGCCGCCGACTGCGGCCGTTTTGCACAAATGGCCGTTTTTGAACGATACAATGAATCGACCGTGGCGGCTCGAACCATTGACGTGTACTTGCGAACGCTGAAAGCTCATGCCCTATCTCGCTAAACTAACATTTCAACTCAGCCGCGCCGCGGCCGCGCTCCCGAAGGCAAACCGAGCCCGCCATACCGCTTTCCTGCGCGGTCTTCAGCAGCCCGATGGAGGCTTTCCTGGTCGAGCCGGCGCGAGCGACGTTTATTACACGAGCTTCGCTTTGCGCGGGCTACTCGTCCTTGGCGAGTTGAATTCGGATGTCGGCTGCCGGGCCGGCTCGTTCCTTGCCCACGCGGGCCGGCCGGGCAACGCGGTCGAGTTGTTCTCGCTACTTTCGTCGGTCACGCTGATTGAGACGGCCGGCGGCGGCGATTGCTTCGCCGCGGCAGGTGTCGAGCCCACCGCTCTCGTCGAAACGGTGCTCGATCCGCTTCGCTGTCCCGACGGCGGCGTGGCCAAGAGTGTGCGTGGCGGAGTGAGCAGCACCTACCACACATTCCTGGCGGCTCTATGCCGCGAGTCGGTCGGCCTGCCTGCTTGGAGCGCGGACGAGGTTGCGCCAATGCTCCGCGCAAGGCAACAAGAGGATGGCGGTTTCGTTGAGCTTTCGGTCATGCGGCGTGGCGGCGTGAATCCAACTGCGGCGGCCGTTGCCTTACTACGCATGATGGATGCGTTGGACGAACCGCTCCGCGAACGTGCCGGCCGGTACTTGAGCAGTATGCAGAGTCCCGAGGGTGGGCTCCGGGCGCACTCGGTCGTTCCCACCGCCGATCTGCTGAGCACCTTCACTGGTCTGGTGGCCCTGGGCGACCTTGGCAAGAGCAACCATCTCGATGCGGCCGCAGCCCTACGATTCGTCGAGTCGCTGGTCCATCCCGGCGGCGGATACCTTGCCGCAACGCACGACGACCGTCCCGACGTCGAGTATACCTTCTACGGCATCGCCGCCTCGGCTCTGCTTACGGCATGACCTAAACTGTATACGTCAGGGAAGAAAGGCCATCATTGACCAAATATCAGTGAAAACCTCTTTTCATTCTTCCGCTGCCATGAAGATCACCCCTCTGTATTCGCAGAAAGTCTTACCGCACACGGAAGTACCCGGTGGGTTGACGGAGCCTATGTGCTGTTGTAGGTTGCAAAGCGGGGACGTGGGGAAACGGGACTTCTTTTGCAGGATTGTTTCATGGCACAGCTTCAGGTGGAACGTATCGTCAAGGAGTACCCGACGCGGGGCGATCGGCTGGTGGTGCTGCGGGATGTGTCGTTTGCGGCCACGTCGGAGCAGACGGTGGCGATTGTCGGGCCGAGCGGATCGGGCAAGAGCACGTTGCTGAGTATTTTAGGCACGCTCGAACGGCCGACTTCGGGCCGCGTGCTTCTGGATGGACTCGACCCGGCAGGCTTCGATGAGCCGCGCTTGGCGGCGTTTCGGAACGAGCGGATCGGGTTCGTCTTTCAGGATCATCATCTACTGCCGCAATGCACCGTGCGAGAGAATGTGCTGGTACCGACCGTGGCGGGCGGTAGAACATCGGCCGAGAGCGTCGAGCGGGCCGACAACTTGATTGAACGCGTGGGGCTGGGAAACCGAATTGAGCATCGGCCAGCCGAGCTTTCCGGCGGCGAGCGGCAGCGCGTGGCCCTCGCCCGGGCGCTCATCTGCCGCCCTGCCCTGCTGTTGGCGGATGAACCGACCGGAAACCTCGACCGGACCACGGCCGAACGGATTGGCCAACTGCTGTTGGAGTTGCAGCGGCAGGAACAGATGATCTTGGTGGTGGTGACCCATAGCGAACGGCTGGCCGGGTTGATGTCGCGACGGTTTGAACTGGACGCCGGAGTGTTAAAGGTGCTGAGAGGGTAAGGAATTGAGTATGTCACCAGTACGGTTGATTCTTGCCTCGCTTCGCTACTATTGGCGCTCGCATGTCGCCGTGGCGGCCGGGGTGGCGGTGGCCGCCGCCGTGCTGACCGGCGCGCTGCTAGTGGGCGACTCGATGCGAGGCAGTCTGCGGTACCTGGTGCTCGATCGATTGGGCCGGATCGATCAGATGCTGCTGGTTGACCGTTTCTTTCGCGAGGAGCTGAGCGAGGAACTGGCTGCCGCACCGGGGTTTCACGAGGCGTTTGATGCTGCCGTGCCTGCCATCCTATTGAAGGCCAGCATGGAGAACGCCGCGGCAGATGTAACGGCGCGCGTGAACGATGTGAACCTGATCGGGTGCGACGAAAGATTTTGGCAGTTGGGGCATGGAGCGTCTGCCGTGTTGCCGGAACCACGGCAGGTGGCGATCAACCGGGCGACGGCCGACGCGTTGTCCATTACGGTGGGCGATGCGGTTCTGCTGCGCTTGCCGCGACCGGGCGACATTCCCGCCGAAAGCACACTGGGGCGGCGACATGAGACGGTGCGGACGGCGCGGCTGGAGGTGACGGCCATTGTGGAGAACGAGGGACTTGGCCGGTTTGGCGTGGAGCCCACGCAGCATCTGCCGCGGAATGCGTATGTGCCGCTCGATTGGCTTGCCGATCGGCTGGACCGTCCCGGGCAAGTCAACGCTATCCTGGTGGCCGATGGCGGAAAGCTATCTGCATCACCGGCGAGCACCGACGAACTGGAACGAGCCTCGGACAAGCTGCAAGGGCTTTTCGAGCCCAAGCTGGCTGATTTCGGGCTGCAATTGGAGAGGACGCGACGTGGCTTTTTCCAAATCACTTCCGACCGCATGGTGCTGACGCCTCGGACCGAAGCCGCTTTGAAGCCGAGCATCAAGCGGCTTATCGCGGAAGGCGGACGCGTACAGCCTGCGTTGACCTATCTGGCCAACTCGATTGCCGTTGATAAGGAGGGCGCTCACCGGGCGATTCCCTATTCGACCGTCACAGCCATTGATTTTTCGATGGAACCGCCGCTGGGCCTGTTTCATTCGGCGGACGGTCTTCCGTTGGGCCCGCTTGCCGACGACGAGATTGCGCTCAACGAATGGGCGGCGTCGCAGCTTGGGGCGGCCGTTGGCGATCGAGTGCGAATGACGTTCTTCAGTCCCGAAACGGCTGATGGCGATCCCGAGGAGCAGACGGTCGAGATGCGGCTGGCGGCCGTGCTGGAGCTTGGCAGCGCGGCGGCCGATCGCGATCTGACGCCGCGAGTGAAGGGGATTACGGACGAATTGACCATGGCTGACTGGGATCCTCCCTTCCCGTTCGATCCGACGCGTATCCGGTCGGAAGACGAGGCGTATTGGGAGGAGCACGGTCCCACGCCCAAGGCGTTCGTGTCGCTGGCAACCGGCCGACGGCTCTGGTCCAGCCGATTCGGGCAGACGACCTCGCTGCGAATCGTACCGCCGGAGAGTATGCCTGCTAGCGAGTTGGAGGCGAGTCTGACGCCGCCGGCAGAAGCGATGGGCTTTGTGTTTCAGTCCATCAAGGAGCAAGGGTTGGTCGCGTCAGCCGGAAGCACGCCGTTCAACGTGCTGTTCCTGGCGTTCAGTTTCTTCCTGATTGCGGCGGCCGTGATGCTTATCGTGCTCTTATTTCGCCTTGGAGTCGAACGGCGCGCGGCCGAGTTGGGAATCCTCACGGCCACGGGGTTCTCGCGTCGGAAGATCGTGCATATCCTGACCGCCGAGGGGCTGGTTGTTGCCACGGTCGGCTCGCTGGCGGGGATGGCGGCCGGAGTGGGCTACGCCGCGCTGATGGTCCTCGGCCTGCGTACCTGGTGGCTGGCCGCAGTGGTCACGCCGTTTCTACGCCTGTACGTAACGCCACAAAGCTTGGGGCTAGGTTTTTTGAGCGGGCTGGCGTTGGCCGTGCTGGCTATCTGGTGGTCGGTCCGGAAGATGGCTCGAACGTCGCCCCGGCGGCTGATGGCCGGAACGGTGCAATCGGAGGACGTCGTCCTTGCGCGGTCGAGCCGTTGGGAAACGGGCGTCGGCCGGGGACTGCTTGTCGTGGCGTTGCTTCTTGGGCTTGTTGCCGGCCGGATTGACGAGGAGTTGCAGGCGGGCGCCTTCTTCGGGGCCGGAGCGATGGTGCTCATCGGGCTGATGCTCGTGCTGCGCAGCCGGCTTCGGGCGGGCGCGACCGGCGAGGCGGTGAAGGTTGGGGGTGGAAATCTGGGACGACTGGCCGTTCGCAGCGCCGCTCGCAATCCCGGACGCAGTACCCTGTGCGTGGGCTTGGTGGCGTCGGCGACGTTTCTCATCGTTTCGGTCAGCGCCTTCCACCTTGATCCCACGCAAGAGGAGCCAAGCTTGCCGAGCGGCGACGGCGGATTCGCGCTGGTGGCCGAGAGCACACAGCCGATCTTCCACGACTTGAACTCGGCTGACGGTCGCGCGGCCCTGGGGTTCTCATCGGAGCAGGAAGGATTGCTGCGGCGATGCAAGGTCATTTCGTTGCGCGTACAGCCAGGCGACAATGCGAGTTGCCTGAACCTATACCAGGCGCGGCAGCCACGAATTCTGGGCGTCCCCCCTGTCCTGGTTAACCACGGCGGCTTCGCATGGGCAGAAACGGCGGCAAGCTCGGCTGCGGAGCGAGGCAACCCTTGGCTGCTGCTGTCGGCTTCCGGGCAGTCGGCTCCCGAGCAGTCGGAAGCGACCAAGCCGATTCCCATGGCGTTGGAGAAGAACATGGCTACTTATGCGTTGCATCTGTACGGCGGCGTGGGTGAGACCTTTCCGATTACGGACAGCCGCGGTCGGACGGTGAACCTGCGGATCGCGGCTATGCTCGTCAACAGCATCCTTCAGGGCGACTTGCTCATCTCGGAACGGCTGTTGCTGCGTCTGTTCCCCGAGGTGACCGGATACCGATTCTTCCTGATCGGCGCCGCGCCGGAGGACACGGCCGCGGTTCGCCGGGCGATGGAGTCGGTGTTGGGAGATTACGGCTTCGCCGCCGAGTCGACTGGGCGACGACTGGCCGGGTTTCTGGCGGTTCAGAACACGTATCTCTCGACCTTTCAGAGCCTTGGCGGGCTGGGGCTGTTGCTGGGCACGTTCGGGCTGGCCGTGGTGCAGATGCGGAGCGTATTCGAGCGACGCGCGGAGTTGGCCCTACTTCGGGCCACAGGGTTCCGGCGTCGGCGGCTGGCCATGCTGGTATTGCTGGAGAACGCGTCGCTGCTGCTGTTCGGCCTGGGCGTGGGGTTGCTCGCCGCCCTGGTGGCCGTGTTTCCGCACTTGGCGAGTCACACCGCGGCCGTTCCCTTTGGCGTCTTGGCCGGAACGCTCGTCCTCGTGCTGGTTACAGGGCTGGCCGCCGGTGCGTTGGCTGTACGTGCCGCGCTAGGGACGCCGTTGCTGCCGGCGCTTCGGCAAGAGCGGGGGTGAGTTACGGGCCCGAATTATACGAAATCCTCTTCCCTTGCCGTGCAATATCCGACAATGTCGGAGATGGCGGAGCCAGGAACGCCGCGCCAGAAGACTTGCCACTTGCCGATGGCGTGGTGGCCGTCCGCCTGCCGATAGTACCACGAATTGAATCGGTTGCTCGCGGCCGATCGCCAGAAGAACGCCCCGTGATGCCGGCAGACCTCGCGCCAGAGTTCCAGGGCCAGACCTTCGCCGCGTGCCTCGCGCCCGACCGCGAACTTGGAAAGATAATACCCCTCCGCATGTTCTTCAAGCAGCACGGCCCCACGGTAATTTCTTTCCAGGTAGGCCTGGGTGACGTTGTCCAGACAGGCGGAGTTTCGGAGCTTCTTTCCGAAGCTCGTTTCCAGGAGACTCGTCAGTCGGGCACGGTCGATATTCGCCAGACCGTCGAATCGCAAAATCTCCGCTCCCTTGCGGAAGACCGTGCCGGCTCCTTTCACGGTGAATATCTCGCGCAGCAGGTTGATGGGCGAGGTCACAGACAGGTGGATACCCGATTGCTGGTCGAGTAGTTGCTTGGCAAGGGCCGGGAGGTCGTATTCGAGCGATTCGATGGTCTGGAAGTTCTCCTTGTGCGTGTAGACGTACGGCAGCGGTTCGCTCGAAACGCTTTTCAAGCCGCCTGCTGCCCGGATGAAGTGAATACGCCTAGCCACGGCGGGAACCAGCATCAGCAGGGCTTCCGCCAGGGGGACGTTCTGGCCGACCAGCACCGGAACCTTCTCTTCGCCGCGCGATTTCCGGATGAACTCGGTGACATCGCCTGCGTCGAGTGACTGGAATACAAAGATCGGCTCGTCCGAAAGCAGTTGCCACATCTGCTCCGCCCGAGGACCACAGAGCAGTAGAGTGGGCGCCAGTTCAAGTCGCAGCAGGAATTGGAAGTCGAACGCCAACACGCTGGCTCCCTCCTTAATACTGCCCAGATCGGGACACAGCAGCGCGAAGCAGGCGGTATACTCGGATTGGAACTTCCTGAGGTAGAACTCGTACTCGTCTCTCTGGCCGATGCCATCAAGGAAGAGCCGTATGGTCTTGTTGAGTATGATCATGGTCTTCTGTTTGCCGAAGGTGGAGGCTTTGTGCTTCTTGCTAGTCCGAACTTTACCTGCGATGCCAGCCTAGATTACTGTGGCGTAAGGAGCTAGCAACAAAATGGCTGTGGGGTGCTAGTATAGCCGACGGGCCAGGATGCTCGCATCTTCCGGTGGCCAAACAGTTTATACGGTCATTCCGCTTACATAGTAGCGCCGTCTGCATGGCAAGAGGTTATGTTCCCCGCCGTGAACCGAACCATTCAATCTGTCGCCGGGGGCAGAACACAAGCCCATGCTGGCCGCAGTAGGGCTTGATCCAAGCTGCTTTCTCGGTCAGTTTGTCGAGGTCGGTCCCTTGCGGCATAAGCATGGCCTTGGCACGGTCGATTTCCGGCAACTCGGTCAAATAGGCCTCGATTTCAGGCAGATCCTCCGGCTGATCGACGACAAACTTTACTTGATAGTCGTATTCGGCGACTAGGCGGCGCACGATTTCGGGGGCGTGGCGCACGGTCTCATGCCGCCAAGTCCATCGCGGATCGCCCGTTGCGGCTGGGGTGGAATTGCGCATCTTCGGGCTGATGGACATCAGATCGCATTCAACTGGGAGGTAGAGCGTGCCGGCCGTTTCGATGGTGATGTGCTTGCCCAACTCGCGCAAGCGACGGCACAGTGGAATCAACTCCGCGTAGAGCATGGGCTCGCCGCCAGTCACTACGACATGCGTGATGGCTTCGGTGTCATCGCCCGTCGAGGCGCGCTGCTCCGCCCGAAGGACGACTTCCTCGACCGACAACTCCTCGCCTTCCGGCGTCCAGGAGGCGAACGGCGTATCGCAATAGCCACAGCGCAAGTTGCAGCCGCTGGTGCGCACAAAAACACTCGCGGTACCGGTCAGCCGGCCCTCGCCTTGGAGCGAACAAAATAACTCGGCGATACGCATGAATCGATACTAGTTGCTAGATGTGGGGGGAGCCAAGGGGTCCGCGAGGCCAGCTTCTCTGAAGCCTTTGTGGCGGAGTTGACACGCGTCGCAATGGCCACAGGGGCGGCCGCGTGGGTCGGGATCGTAGCAAGTGCAGGTGAGCGCATAATCGACGCCCAGTTCCATGCCGCGGCGGATGATTTGGGCCTTGGTAAGGTTGATAAGCGGCGCGTGGATGCGGTAGTACAAGCGTCCTTCGGCACTCGCCTTGGTGGCCAGATTGGCCAGCGTCTCGAACGCGTGAATGAACTCCGGGCGACAGTCGGGATAGCCGCTGTAGTCAACGGCGTTCACACCCAGGAACAGGTCGGCGGCGTCAATCACCTCGGCGTAGGCCAGGGCCAGTGACAGGAATACCGTGTTTCGTGCCGGGACATAGGTCACCGGAATGGCGGCGGCCATTTCGACGTCGGAGCGGTCCTTGGGAACATCAACCTGGTCAGTCAGAGCACTGCCGCCGAACCGGGCCAGATCGACCGAGACCGTTTCATGCCGTGCCACCCCGAGCCACGCGGCCACGCGTCGGGCCGCTTCCAATTCAAACCGATGCCGCTGGCCGTAATCGACTGACAGCGCGTACAACTTGAACCCCTCCGCCCGGGCAATTGCCCCAGTCGTGGCTGAGTCCAAGCCGCCCGAAAGTAGAATAACAGCTTTCAACGATTGTGCCATTGTATGCAGGGACCGTGAAGGCGGGCTGCCACAACATGGCGACCCCCCGGTACAAAACTCCCCCATTTTGCCATAATGTGGGAAACCGTGAAAGGAGCCAGCCCGTGAGTGAGCCGTTTTCCGGTCTCCTGGAGACCTTCGAGAACCAATATCCAGGCCGCGACTACACCATCGAGATCGTTGCCCCGGAGTTCACCTCCGTTTGTCCGAAGACGGGCCAGCCCGACTTCGGCGCCTTGACAATACGCTACGTACCGGATCGGGTATGCCTGGAACTGAAGAGCCTGAAGCTCTACCTGCAGAAGTTCCGCAACGAGGGCATTTTCTACGAGCACGCGACCAATCGGATCCTGGACGACTTGATTGCCGCTATCGAGCCTCGGCAGATGATTATCGAAGCTGCCTTCACCCCTCGCGGCGGTATCCGTACCACGGTAACGGTCCGGTTTGAGAAGTCGGTGTAAGAAGGAGCAGCTTCAACCAATTGGAATCGGAAGAACCCTTATGGTTTGCCTTGCTCCTTGGGGCGTGCGTCGGTTTCCTCCAGCCGGAATCGCGTACAGACCACGGAGTGTTTGCGTGCGTCGTTCCATAACTTGATATAGGTCGTGGCGACAATCGTGCCATCGGGCAACAATTCCACGCCCGGGTAACCGCAGTCGCCGCCTGCAAAGCTGTGCAGGAGCTTGACGCGATACTGCCCCGGCTTGCCTTGCTTGATATCGTCGTACGTGCCGACCCAGGCGACGAAATGGCCGCGGGTGGGAGATTGCCGCGCTTGGTCGCGGAAGGCGATGACGAGCCGGCCGTCCTTCGCATGGACGCCCATGTGCCGGTCGCCGGTCAATCCCCACGGCGTATCGACCGGCGTACTCCATGTCGTGCCTTCGTCGCGGCTGAACATCATCAAGCTATCGTCCTGGTGCGTATTCTCTCGCATCAGGCAGCACAATTCCTCGCCGTCGGGCGAGCGGAAGACGAACGGTTCACACGGGTTCTTTCCCGCGACCTTGGCCACCACGCGAGGCTCGGACCAGGTGAACCCGCCATCTTTCGTAGCGGTTTGCAGCACCTCAAGCGGAGCGCGGTCGGCGCCGTCCGGGCCGCGGTGGTACATTCCAAGATACGAACCATCCTTGAGCCGAACGACGCTGCTGAACGTCATCACGCAACGAAACGCTTTCCCCAACGGCGGCATCTCTTTCCACGTTTCGCCGCCGTCCTTGCTCATGATGCTGGGCATCGGGATGCCGAACCGTCCGATCCACGCTGAGAAAACCCACAACCGCTCCTTCCCCGCCGGATCGACCATCCGGTAGATGCTCGGGCAATTCTGGTGCGTTGTGAATCCCGGAGGCATTCGGTCGTCGAGCCGAGTCCACGTCTTGCCACCGTCGTCGCTGCGAGCCATCGGGCCCGCCTTGCCGCCGTGGTTGATGCACCAGACGGCTAATAGCGTCTTTCCATCTTGCATGAGCACGGTAGTCGGATGACCCTGGTAAATCTCGGGGGTTCCCTCCGCGATGACCACCTGCCGCTGGGTTTCGCCCGACAGATCAACGACGGGCAACTTCGCCTCCTCTCGCCAGGAGGTCTGCTGATCGTCCGCCTTGTCAGCGGCAAGGGCCGTTCCGGCCGCGCACAACACCAACATTCCGAATAGATGCAATCTCATGGTATCCCTTTTTTCGCGTTTTATTGATTCCTGCATAATCAATGAGTGGTTCGCGGCCGTTTTACCGGGAAAGCCGGGCTTCGCCCTCGTCCATTGGCTATGCAAGTCCCAATAGGATGATGAACCGGTCAATTCACACAAGCGATTACTCATCGCGGCGACATTGGCCCAAAAACCTTGCACCATCGGTGGCGGCGTTTATTCCCAAAGCGACTCCACGCCAACCGGGCCGCCATCCGGGCGCAACGTCCGAGCAGGGCTGTTTGGCCCCAGACGGAAATCGCCACCGGCCGCATTGACGAACTCCGGATCCGCAAACCGGGAATGCGCATCTAGGTCAGTTGCCTTCTGGTACTCTTCAAATGGACCAATCCTCTCCCGGAACCAGTAGGCCATGACGCCCGTTCCGCTGAACCATAGATTATAGTCCATCTCCGGCAGCACCTTCCAGCCGCTGGAATACCGACTACCCCACTCCGTGGCGTTGTAGAAGATATTGTACTTTACCTCGATGCCTGACGTGGCCGCCGTGTTCGAATAGAACATCAGGTGGCTGCCGTTTTGGTCCGGCCGCTGCGCGTGCGACCATACCGTGCCGGCGTTGACGCACGTGTTGTTGATGAACCGGATATTCTCCGTTTCGGCCGTTTCGGGATTGTTCCAGTATTCGAACGAATACTCGCAATTCCAGATCACGTTGTTGTGATAAGTGATATTGACCTGCTTCGAGTCGGAGCCGCGTCCCTGGTTGGTCAGCGCGGCATCGTAGACCTCCCAGATGCGGCAACCTTCGACGAGATGATCCCGGGCAGCGCCCCAGAACTCGATGGCGTTGCCGAACCGGACTGGCGTACCGTCTGGCCGAGAGCATTGGTGAGCGCCGCCGATGTACCCGAGATCGCAGTTGCGGATAACGATGTGGTGCGTGTTTCCGCCGCCGAAACCGTGCGCCGCTCCGTACATGACGGCCAGACCGTCGTAGACCACATGATGCTTGTCGCCCTGTTGGACCACATGTCGGGCCATGGCCAACTCGATGTCGCGGTGCAGTGAGGTCGGAGCTTCGTCGCAACAGAGGAAGACCCGCTGCGTCGGCCGATCGTAGTAGTAATCGTACGGCTTTGCCAAGTCGTCGACCGACCATTTTTTCCATCCGCACACCGCGCCGCCGTCGAAGATGATATTGCCCACGTCCACCGTGAGTGGGTCGGATACGTTCGGCGTGGCCACGCGCAGGCTTTGCGGCTGGAAGTCGAGCACGGCGTCCGTGGGAAGCAAGCCGCCTAGGCTAATATGGAGCCGCCCTTCCGGCGATGATTGCGTGGCATTGAGCATCAGTTGATACGTTTCCCAGTCGGCGTTAACGGGATGATCGGCCGGAGCGGACCGCGCGAATCCGGTCCATGGCGACCTGCTACTGATGATCTCGACAGCAGGGAACCGAAACGGTTTATTACAGCGAGCACGAAATGTCAGTATGAGGTACTCGCCTTTCTCGACGGGCGCCGAAGGCCCCCAAAGCTGGACGTGATTCGACCGTTGCCCGGCATCGGTACAGGCCAACTGTATGATCCGTCCGGCCGGATCGTCCACTTGGCTGATGGCCACGCTCGCCCCAGCCTCCTGGTGGCGGCTCCATGTTTCGTCTCGCAAGTCCACGAGTTGCCGGCCCAGCGCATACTCCACGGGCAAGGTGGCCCAAAGGTTATCCTTGACCTTCACCCAGTCTTCCGGCCGATTGCGAGGAAGAGAGCCAAGGATCAAGGGCTTGGGACCGTTACCAAACGATGTGTAGGTTACCGGTGCTCGCTCGTTGCCACTGGCCGGAACAAGCGAACCACGCCACAGGCTCCCGCATTGGAAGCGCACCGTATCGCCTGGCTTCAGCTCGGCCGTGTTCACCCGCTCCAGCGTTTGCCATGCTCGGTCCGGAGCCAAGCCGTCGTTGCTATCCTGGCCGGCCTTCGAGTCGACGTGAAAGGTCCGCGGTGAAACTACAGCGGTTTCCGCCTGTGCCTGGATGCAGTGTCCATACCCGATCCCGAAGACCAGCAGGGCTCCGGCGAGCAGTCGATGAAACAGAAACGACGTGACGAAACAGGGCGCTCTTTTCATAAGACTTTTTTGGAGGTTAGTGGGGGGGCGGGGATGGGCGCATCGCGTTCCGAAGACCGTCAAGATTGATCCCGGGCAACGCTGCGAGAGGTGTGCCCATTATAACTAGCCCAATGATTGCTGGCAAGCCGATGCCGTAATCTCCTCGCCAGTGGCGCTGCCATCCCGACAGAGGCTGCTAAAATACTAGCATTGGATTTTTTGGGGGAGAGGGTGGATAATGAGGCGGAGTGATGGACTGAGAGGTCGAAATTTCCTCTACGTGCGCGATGACCTGGGCGTGGCCAAGGGCACATTCAAACCGATGCTCGTCGGGTTGAAGTTCTTCTACGTCAACACACTGGGCTACGAATGGCCCCTGTTGACTAAAAAAAGTTCGCAAGCCACGGCAGAAGCGGTTGCCCGACGTCCGCAGCGATGCCGACTGCCGCCGCCTGATCGCCACCCTGTATAAGCCCATCTACCGCGGCTGTTTCACGCTCATCTACACCTACGGCTTGCGGATTTCCGAAGCCATGACGCAGCCTATTTCGGCGGTCGACTCGAAGCAGATGGTGCTCCACGTCATCGGAAAGGGAAACAAGCAGCGGATTCTCCCGCTGACCGAGCCGATCCTCCAGATGCTTCGCGAGGTTTGGAAGATCCATCGCAGCAAGCGGTGGCTCTTTCCCAGTCGGCGCGTGCCCGACGCGACCGTACGGTCCGCTTTCGTCAAGGCGAGTTGTTACCGTGCGACTACTTCCACGCCGTGGTGACTGTCTCCTCGCAGCTACACAGGGTGTTCCATCGCCACCAGAAGGTGATGTATGGCCTCTTGATGCAAATGGCGGCCGAGGCGATGAAGGAACTCTGCGCCCAGAAACGCCAGCTCGGAGCATTGCCCGGGATCCTGGCCGTGCTGCACACGTGGAACGGCCGCTTGGGCCATCACCCCCACGTCCACATGCTGGTCACCGGCGGCGGCATCACCCCCGACGGCCAGCACTGGAAGCCGACCCGGGGCGAGTTCCTCGTGCCGGTCGCCGTCCTCTCCCGCAAGATTGCCGCCAAGTTTCGCGATGCCCTCCAGGCCAGGGCTCCGGACCTGTTTGCCGGCATCCCGAAGAGCATTTGGCGGCGGGAGTGGGTTTCCTTCGTCAAACACTACGGCCACGGCAACGACGCCGTGCTCAACTACCTGTCGCGGTATGTCTTCCGCACGGCAATCACCAATGCACGAATCCTGGGCATGGATCCGACCCACGTCACCTTCCGCTGGAAGGACCGCGACACCGGTGCGTGGCGCATCGAACGCCTGCCAGGGGTGGAATTCCTCATCCTCCGGCGTTTCCTGCAACACGTTCTGCCGCGAGGCTTTCATAAAGTCCGCTATTACGGACTCTGGCACTCCTCGAAGCAAAGCCTATCCCATCGGGCGTGAGTGCTGCTGATGCTCGAAACGCCCGACCACACGGCCAAACCCCCCAAGCTGGCAGACCTGTTGGGCGCCTTGAGCGAACCGGCGCAACCGGCTGATCCGTCCTTCCCTGATCCCCAGAACGACGACGCCGACTGCCCGCAGTGCCCGTACTGCAGCAGTACCCGCACGCGATTGCTCACCGAATACCCCCGTTGCAGCGGGCCATAGCCATGCCGCGTTCATGACCTGAAACGACCCGGGCGACCCTCTTAGCCGCGTTCTGCAATGGACGCAGACGCGGCTCTCTTCATGCTGCGCGCATCGCGAGGAATCCGCTTCTCAATCCTGCCCCCCTTTCGCCTCTTCCGCACTCTCCGTTCCAACCTGCCCCCCACGCTCCTCCCTCCCGCAGCGAAGCACTTCGTCCAAGAGGCTTTTCGCATTGGCTTCGCGATGCGAAAAGCCTTGTCTCTTGCGATGCGAAAAGCCTTGTCTCTTTGAGAACCAAGTGGCTGGCAATCAACCTCGCATTCTGGTATACTAGTTGTCGATGGATGGATACCACGGCGGGAAGGACGCAGACACTGACAACATGAATCCGAGGCTTTGGCTGAAGACAGCTTAAGACGTTACCTATTTCTTGCATTTAGGAGCTATCCACCCATGCGCGTTCGATCCGCGCTGATTCTATTGCTTGCCCTTTCGCTTCTGCCGGCCGTCGCGCCGGCGGAGGAGTCGCCGGAGAACTGGCCCTCGCGCATCGTGCCGAAGGTGGTCTTCAACCCCGGACCGGAGTATTCCGACGCAGTGCGCATGTTCCAGGGCATTCCAGGTCTGGAGCGCGCGCCCAGCGGGCGGCTTTGGGCCACGTGGTACGGCGGCGGAGTGACGGAGGACCACCACAACTACATCATGCTGGTAACCAGCGGAGACGATGGGAAGACGTGGTCGGACCTGAAGGCGGTGATCGATCCCGATGGAGACGGCCCGGTCCGCGCGTTCGATCCGTGCCCGTGGGTCGACCCGGACGGCAAGCTGTGGCTCTTCTGGTGCCAGGCCACGCGCGGCGGTGGTCGCGATCCGGTTACCTACGCCATGACCACGGACAATCCGGGGGACAAAAATCCAACCTGGTCGGAGCCGCAGTTCATCCACGACGGCGTGATGATGTGCAAGCCAACAGCCCTTTCCGACGGCACGTGGCTGCTGCCGACGGCCATCTGGTTTCGGAATGATAGCTGCCGCGTGGTGGCCTCTACCGACCGGGGCGCCACGTGGACGCTACACGGAACGGCCAACGTTCCCGAGGGAAAGGACCGCAACTGCGACGAGCCCATGCTGGTCGAGCGCAAAGACGGTACGCTTTGGCTTCTCGTGCGGACCGGTTATGGCATCGGCGAAAGTACGTCCACCGACGGCGGCCGGACGTGGACGCCGGCAACCCGGTGGAGCGTGAAGCACACGACGTCGCGGTTCTTCATCCGCCGCTTGAAATCGGGGAACCTGCTGCTGGTGAAGCACGGGGCACTCGACGATCGCGCCGGCCGGTCGCACCTGACGGCCTACCTTTCGGCCGATGACGGCAAGACGTGGCAGGGTGGGCTGCTGCTGGACGAGCGCGGCGGCGTCTCCTACCCCGACGGCACCCAGGCTGAAGATGGGACTGTCTACATCATCTACGATTTCGACCGGACGGGACAGAAGTTCATTCACATGGCCGTTTTCACCGAGGAGGACATCCTGGCCGGGAAATGCGTGAGCGAGCGAGCCCGGCTAGGCGTTGTGGTGAACAAGGCCGATGGGCGTTGATCGTAACCTTGCCAACTGCTAGCACCGTCCCACCGCTGAAGACTCTTGGATTGGGTGAATTCCGTGAAGCAAGCGAAGCTAGCCCTGACAGCAGTTGGCAAGGTTACGATCAAGCCCATCAAGGCCTCTTCTGGCGGCCTTGAGCTTCCGCAGCCAGCCTATTTTACCGTGTTAATCGGCGGTCCCGAGAGGAAATCTGCCTCTAAGGACATGAAATGGGAAAACAGGACTCATGCTGAGCCATTCATGGCTACGAGCGGGAATTGCTGACGCCAACAAAGCAACGGTAAGGTGCAATAGTCTCGGACATTTCGAAAGTCTCCGTGTACGGGATCGGAATAAGGGAAAAACTCAGCAAAAGTATAGCTTTCGCCGACCCCTACACGGTTTTACCCTGGTCGAATTGCCTGTGGTGATTACGATCATCGGGATCCTGATCGGGCTGTTGCTGCCGGCCGTGCAATCGGCTCGCGAGACGGCTAGGCGGTTGCAGTGCTCGAATCATCTGAAACAGATCGGCTTGGCCTTCCACAATCACGAGTCCATTCACGGCCATTACCCAACCGGCGGCTGGACCCAGTATTGGACCGGCGATCCGGACTGCGGCTTTGGCAGCGCGCAGCCGGGCGGCTGGGACTACAATATCCTTCCCTTCCTGGAGCAGCAGGCACTGTATGATCTGGGGCTCGGCAAGGCCGACGCCGCTGGGCATCTACCACTGCCCCAGTCGCCACCGCCCCGGGTTCCGCCCGGCCTCGATCAGCTTTCGCAAGGCGGCATTCTGGTGTGACCGCAAACATTCGGTACACCTTAAGTCGTTAACCGGCAAAGGGTTACGGAAAATATCACCGGGATTCTGGTGTGATAGGGCTCGCCCCAGCCGGTTTTATGACTGGCCAGCTACCACCGCAACCCGTCGCGGGGGCGTAAAGGCTGACGCTGGTCGATCGCGCGAATCTGCTCCTGTTCGGCAGGATCGAGCTTCTTCGGCAACACGATGGACAACTCGGCCAGCAGATCGCCCGCCGTCCCGTCGCGACGCGGCACGCCATGGCCCTTCACGCGAAGTTTCGTGCCGCTGGACGTACCGGGCGGCACGGTGAGCGTTACGGTGCCCAGGGGCGACGGCACATCGATCTTTGCGCCCAAGGCGGCTTCGGTCAGGGTAACCGGAACGCGAACGGTCAGGTTGTTTCCGTGACGCGTGAAATGGGCGTGTGGGGCAACGCGAACGGTAATGAGAATATCGCCTGGCGGGCCGCCGGCCGGCCCGACCTCGCCCTGTCCTCGCACTCGGATCTTCTTGCCGTCTTCAATGCCGGGCGGAATCTTGACGTTAATCCGCTCCGTCTTGCCCGACTGCCTTGCCAGGGCAATTTCGATCTGGCCGCCGGCGACCGCCGTGCCGAAAGGGATCTGGATTTCGTGCCGGATATCGGCGCCGTGCCGCGGCGCGGTGCCCTTTCCGGTCCGCTGGCTCTCACGGCGGAACTGCTGGAAGAAATCACCGAACCCGCCGGGCGCCTGCTGTTGTCCCTGGGCGAAACCTCGGCCGAACAGGTCGCCCAAGTCGACTTCATCGAAGCGAAACCCGCCGCCAGCATCACTCCCGAACCCCGGTCTACCTTGTCCTACACCCGAATAGGGGCTACCTGCCCCCATCGATTCAAACGAACTGCCGTAGCGGTCGTACATCTCCCGCTTTTCCGAGTTCGATAGCACGTCGAACGCCGCCTGCACTTTCTGAAACTTCTCCTTGGCCTTTTTGTCGTCCGGGTTCAGGTCGGGATGATACTTCCTCGCCAAATCGCGGTATGCCTTCTCGATATCGGCCTGCGAGGCGTCTCGCCGCACGCCGAGGGTATTGTAGTGGTCTTTTGCCATTTTGTTCAGATCCAATGCGCTGCAATCGTCCGCTGGCGTGCCGCACCCGCCAGTCCGTGGGGAACCGCCCCATTTCCCGGCCGGCGCCGCCAAGCAAACTCGATATCAATTCTACGCCCTTGTCACAACGTTATTCAAGCGGGGTGGCAATTGTCGTTGCCATCAGTCCGTTGTTACCGGAAGTGGGGGGGATGTGTCGGTAGCGTCCGCTTGCAAAGCAGGTATGCTTCCGGCATATTGGAGAGAGGGCGAGGAGGTGACGGCATGATGAGGTGACGGCATGATGAGGTGACGGCATGATGACTGGCGGCATGATGACTGGCGGCGGAGCTTCGAAGCCCCGCCGCAGGTCGTGCCGCCAT
>CAZASB010000052.1:0-20389 GCA_964487655.1 uncultured Planctomycetaceae bacterium | reverse complement strand
CACCAACGATCTATGCGACCTTGACCCACCCTACGTAGATGAATAATCCGGGTTAGCCGGGATTATCCACCGAGAAGTAGGCCGGGACTGTGCTTCGCTTGTTCCGGCCTACTTGTGAGTTTCGCTTGTTTCGAGCTTGCGTTTGGCCTACGCGTGGGCATGGGCCGCGGCCAAGCGATGTGGGGCAGGTACGTCGTCGCGAGGCTCTGCCCATTGGCAAAGCTGAGCGTCTGGATTGTCGGAGACGGCCCGGTTTCGATCATAGAAAGTGGGCGGTTCGTACGTCCAGCCCTCGGCCATGCGTTTCTCTTCCTTGCGGATCTGCCTTAAGACCCACCGGCCGCCCAGTTCACCTACCAGACGCGCTTTCCAGCCGCATTCCGCGTAGATGTCAGCCAGGAGGTTGGACATCATCTGATACATTTCCGGCTGGTCGCGGTAGTAGATCTGACATGCCTTGGTGGCAGCTACCCAACTGGCGGGAAACGATTTGGCCTCGAACTGGTACCGGCGTCGGATGCGAGCGCTGGGATGGTTCTTGTAGCGTTTCCAGCCGGCTAGAGTGGTGCGAATGATGCGAACCGTACTGGGGCCGTTGCGCTCGAAATCGCGATTGAACGCCCGCAACATCAACTCCGCCTCGGTGCCCGCGGGAATGTGCGAGTGCCGGTAGTTGAAGTATTCCTGGCCGTGGATGTCGCAGAACTCATACTCGCTTTCATCCTTCATGCGGCCTTCGGCCATAAGCTGAGCGTGCAACGGAGTGCCGGGAATGGGCGTGTACAGCATGAACTGATGGAAGTCGGTACAGTGCTTCGCCGCATATTCGATTGCTTCGTCGATGTTCTCCAGCGTGTGGTTCTCCAGGCCGATAATGGTCGACCCGAGCACGCGAATGCCGTGCGACTGCAACTCGCGGATAAGCTCGAACGTATTTGAACCTTGCAGCTTGGTGTACTGGCTGTCCTCGCCTTCAATGCCCATCCATACCCAAGAAATGCCGAGGCCCACGAGTTGCTCGATGGTATATGACCGCAGTACGTTCGCGGAACTGAACACGTAGAGGGCCCAGGCCTTGTCGTGCTTCTCCATCAGTTCGAGCAGTCGGAGGGCCCGCTTGCGGTGCAGCAGGAAGTTCTCGTCCATTATGAAGAACGACTGAACTTGCATTCGCTGCTCCAATTGTTCCATGATGTGGAACAATTCATCGCCCGTTTCGTAGAAGTTGATGAACTTCCCCTTGCCGCCGAACATGGCCGAGGTGGAGCAAAAGTTGCAGCCTACGGGGCAGCCGACGGAGGGGATCACCGATGCGGCGATATCGTCCGGGTGGTCGCCGACACTGATGCCCATGTTGCGCGTGCCGAAGCCGGACTGGATGAGCGGATGGCGGAACGGCCGGTTGTCCGGCTCGCCGAGAAAACGTTGGAACCACCGCACTCCTTCGCCTCGCACGATATGGTCGGCGTCAATCCGGTCGTCCAGATCGGGAACATTGGCAATGTGCCCGCCAATGACAATCGTTGCGTTGGGTTGGTAATGGCGGATCAATTGGCACATCTTCCGCACCTTCATTAGGTTTGGAATAATGCTGCTGATTCCGACGATGTCGTACTGCCGGGTTTTGAGTTCTTCGATGAATCGATCGAGCTTCGGGAAATCGAGCACGGTGCAAGGCGCTTCGATATTGGCCTGGATAACCATGATTCCCCAGCTACGATGGAACATTCGGAGGGAAAACGCCCCCTGAGTGCGCGTTACCTGGTTCTGGTACAGCTCCATTGGATTCAATTTTCGGCTACCGTACTCGTCGTCCTGGGCGTAGGGTCCGAATACACTCGTAAGCAGTACTCGGGCACGCGAGCCAAGAGGATGAACCGGCATGGTCGAATCAGCATCGGGCGAACCGCCAGCGGGGAGGATAACGAGAGGATCAGCAAGCTGGGTCATTGTGATATTCCTGCAGAAGTGTCGGGGGGGTGACCCCCGGTGTCTATCATAAAACTGGGCTCTTCCGTTTCTAAGTGCAAACCAGTGGTGAAAGCCGTAGGGTGGGTGGTTCCGGATGTCTCAGCATCCGGGTTCACCCACGCGTTCCATGCCGTTCCGCACCTAGAAACGGAAGAGCCTAAAACCGTCAAATGTATTGTACGTGTCTTCGTGTTGCCACCGAGGTCAACTGTGTATGCGTTGTGTAAAAGGTGCGCAATACCTAGGTTACCAGCCGCTCCGAAGTGGCGATCCCTCCAGAAATCCTTCGGCGGAGGGGGTAGGATGAGATTGATTGACGCATGTTTCGCTTGGCTGTTACGCTGGCGGTGTGCAGCAACAGGAGTACGCGCCAGCGATGCAGCTTCGATATCAATCGACTGCTGATCCCGGCCCGCTACCGCATACCAGGCTCGATGGCCGGGATGGGCTGCCGAGCGTCGGGTGAGAGGAAGTGGCCGTGCTGGAGGAATCGCAGGATGTATTGCCGCACTTCGGGGACGTCCATGATGAACGTGTGCAATTCAGGTACGACGAGGAAATCGGTTGCGCCGGCCAGACGCGTTTCGGCCACGGTCACCACGAGGTCATTTTCTCCCGAGACAAGCGGGTTGTTCACGCCTGCTTTGCGCTGCCCGCCGGCCAGGATGCCGAATGGGCATGGCGGGATCGCCAGTCGCTGTTCTACCTCGCCCCACTGAACGGCAAGCTGCCGGCCACTGGTTCCGAAGATCAGTTGGAATAACTTGTTGTCACGCATCCGCACGGCCAGCTCCGCTCCCTGGTTGGGCGGCGCGAGCATGACGAACCGGCCCAGACGCGGAACGCGTACTTCCGGTATTGCCAGTGAGCGTTCGTGCATGTAGCGGCGAATCACCAGGTTACCGAGACTATGGGCCACGAAGTGAACCTCGTCGGCCTCGTCCAAGGCATGGAGCACCTGCAGCAGTGCCTTGCCGTGGGCGTCGATCGAATCGCGCGTGCTGGCATAGGAGAAGTTGAGCCAGGTGTACCCACCCTCCTTTGTCAGGTATTCGCCCATGCCGACCATCGATTGGCGCGTTCGGCCCAGCCCGTGGATTGTCACGACCACCTTGCCGCGAACCGGCGGAAGGTCGCATTCGACGCGGAACCGCTCGAACGCCTGCCGGCATCCCTCGTACGTACCCCAGGCTTGTCGAATGTTGCTGTCGTCCAGCAGTCGGTAGTGGCCCGTATAGACGTTCTGCTGGATGCGCCACTGATGGTGAACCAGCCGATCGGTCCAAAACTGCTTGCCCCCGCCGGTAGGCGTCGCGATATTGAAATTCGTTCCCGGATTCATTTGTGCAACAGCCTGACTGGGAAGCAGTGCCGTAACAAACATGACGATCCGTACTGCACTTCCCCCTCGAATCATCACCTGCCTCCCGCTGGAATGGGCAAGCACCCATGGCAATTGTCCCCGATTCCGTCGTTTGCGTCCATAGCGGAGGCTTGTCGGAGGACTGGTGGGGCACGTTCCCTCGCAAGATCGGCCGCTACACCCTGGAGTAGAACGTCCTATCGCTGGGCCAAGCCAATCGATGTTGCGTTGGCCTGCCGTTCAACACCCTTCGTGCCGCTCAGGGTCGTTTCCGAGCCGAGCAGCGTCTTACTGCTGCCGTGCATGGGACTGGGCTTGCTGGCCAGCCAGCGATGGGGACGTTATAATGCGACTGTTCGTTACCGGCGATCACCTTGACGCACTCCACATGACTCTCAGCGTATCGTTTCAATTCACACTGGATTTTCACAAGTTCTAACCATGCTGTGGGAGGAGTCTTTATGAAACGTCGGCAGGCGATGCAATCGTTGGGAGCGGCCCTGCTTGGCGGGCCACTGGCAGCACGGATCGGATGGGCGGCTGGACCGACTCCCCAGAAGCTCCTGTTCTTCAGCCGAAGCGCGCTATTCGAGCACTCGGTGATCCATCGCGAGGGCGATGAACTATCGTTTGCCGAAAAGGCATTCGTGGACCTTGCTCGGAGGATCGGTTGCGAAGTTGAATGCACAAAGGATGGCCAGATTTTCGACGGCGATCTGGATCAGTACGTGGCCGTTGTATCGTATACGTGCGGCAAGCCGGCGGATCTGATGAAGCCGGAAAGCCGGGACGGCAGCCTGCCTATTTCCGAGCAGGGGTGGAAGCGGCTGGATGCGGCCGTGCGCGGCGGCAAACCTTTTGTGGCCATCCATCCGGGAATCTGGCTGTTGCCCGAGGCGGTCGGGGCCGACTGCCTGGGCCATGGCAGGCAGCAAGAGGCTCGCATTCACGTGGTCTCTCCGAAATTCCCCGGTACCAAAGAACTTGGAAAGTCATTCTCCCTGCTCGAAGAGTGGTTCTCGCTGGTTCGCTTCGCGCAGGATTTACACGTAGTCCTGGTGCAGGATTGCGAGGGGATGAACAAGGATGCGCCGGCCGATAGACGCTGCTACGACCGGCCGCCATTTCCAGCTACGTGGGCTCGAATGCATGGCAACGGACGCGTTTTCTACACCTCGCTGGGGCATCGCGAGGATGTGTGGGCCAGCGCGATCTTCGAGCATATCCTGCTGGGTGGACTGTCGTGGGCGATGGGCCGCGTGCAGACGGACATCACGCCGAACATCGACCAAGTCGCTCCACTGGCCAACCGATTTCCCAACGCGTGATCAAGAAGGCAAGTTCGGGAGCCACACATACAGCTTCATCAGTCCCGAAAAGGAGCGATTCTGGGTCAAGTTCCACCGCGCCGATCCGGCCTACGACGACGGCGTCGCCCGCGCCTTGAGATTGGATGAATGACGAGTAGTCGAGCTAGGGCTCCAGCGGGCCGCCGTCGGGCAGCATGTCGCGCAGGGGGCACTCGTCGCACCGTGGGCTACGCTTGCGGCAGTAGTGTTTGCCCACGAATACCAACAGGGCATGGAACTCGTTGAACAGGGCCGGATCGTCGGGCAGGCGGCCTTGCAGAAAGTCCTGAATCTGGTGATAGTCGGCCTCCAGGTCGATCCACCCGTGCCGCGATAGAATGCGGTGCGTGTAAGCGTCCACCACGAACACCGGCATGATGCCCGCGTACAGCAGGATGGAATCGGCCGTTTCCGGGCCGATGCCATTGACGGCAAGCAATTCCTCGCGCAGCGCGCCCATGCTGGTGGCAAACATGGTGCCCAGGTTCCCGTTGTATCGGTCCATGACAAACGTAAGCAGGTTGCGCAGCCGCCGAGACTTGATCCGAAAGTAACCGGCGGGGCGCAGCAGCTCCTCCAGCTCCTCGACCGGCACGGCGTACAATGCCGCCGGCTGAAGCAGATCGGCCTCGCGCAGGTTGCCGATGGCTTTCTCGACGTTTTGCCAGTTAGTGTTTTGCGTGAGCACGGCGCCGACCATGACCTCGAACGGCGTTTCGCCGGGCCACCAATGCTGTGGGCCGAGTGTGTCAAACAGTCGCTGATAAACGTGTCTCATGTGGGCCTCGCGGGCCGCGCGAGCGGCTAAAACAATCCGATCACGTTCTCGTTTTCGTCGATGTCGATGTTTTGAGTTGCGGGAACCTTGGGGAGGCCGGGCATGGTCATGACGTCGCCGGTGGAGACGACCACGAATCCAGCACCGGCCGATACGCGCACGTCGCGAAGCGGCACGTCGAACTTCGTCGGCCGGCCCACCAATCCTGGATCGGTCGAAAGCGAATACTGTGTCTTGGCCATGCAAATGGGCAGCGTGCCGTAGCCGGCTGCCTGCAATTCATGGAACTTCGCCCGCAACTTCTTGTCGGCCAGCACGTCCGTTGCGCCATAGATTTCGCGGCAGATGATGCCCACCTTCTGCCATAAAGAGCAACTGTCGGGGTAGAGCAGTTGGAAGTCGGTCTTCTTGTTCTCGGCCACGTCGACGACGGCGTGGGCAAGCTCCTCGGCCCCTTTGCCGCCGCGGGCCCAGTGGTCCGCCTTGATGATCGGCACGGCCAGATAGGCCACCTTGTCCTTAATGAACTGGATTTCCGCGTCGGTATCGGCAGAAAATTGATTCAGAGCCACGACCACGGGCAAGCCGAAGCGATAGATGTTCTCGATGTGCTTCTTGAGGTTCTCGACTCCCTTGTCGAGCGCCTCGACGTTCGGTTTCGCCAGATCCTTTAGCGGCACGCCGCCGTGGAGTTTCAACGCTCGAACCGTGGCCACGATAACGACGGCGTCCGGACGCAGGCCGGCCTTTCGGCACTTGATATTGAGAAACTTCTCCGCGCCCAGATCGGCCCCGAAGCCGGCCTCGGTGATGGTGTATTCCGACAGATGGGTTGCCAGCTTCGTGGCGATGACGCTATTGCACCCGTGGGCGATATTAGCGAACGGCCCGCCGTGGATGATGGCCGGGCTCCCTTCAAGCGTTTGAACGAGGTTCGGCTTCAGGGCGTCTTTCAGCAGCACGGTCATGGCGCCATGAACCTTCAGGTCGGCCGCGGTGATCGGCTCGCGTTTGTACGTGTAGCCCACGATGATTCGCCCGAGCCGCTCCTTCAGGTCTGTAAGCGATTCCGCCAGGCATAGGATGGCCATCACTTCCGAGGCGACCGTGATATCGAACCCCGACTCGTGCGGGAAGGCGTTGCTCACCCCACCCAGTCCGACAATGACGTTCCGTAGCGCGCGATCATTCATGTCGATTACGCGCTTCCACACGATCCGCCTTGCATCGAAGCGCAGTTCGTTCGCGTGGTGAATATGGTTGTCCAGACACGCGGCCAGTAGGTTGTGCGCCAGTTCGATGGCATGAATATCGCCGGTGAAATGGAGGTTGATATCCTCCATGGGCACCACCTGCGAGTAGCCGCCGCCGGCCGCTCCGCCCTTCATGCCGAAGCAGGGGCCCATAGACGGCTCGCGAAGGCACACCGTCGCCTGCTTGCCAACCCGGTTGAGCGCATCGCACAGGCCGATGCTCGTCGTTGTCTTTCCCTCGCCTGCCGGAGTCGGATTGATCGCGGTCACCAGCACAAGCTTGCCGGGCGGTCCCTCGCGGTGCCGCCGGTAGAAGTCGAGCGATACTTTGGCCTTGTACTTGCCGTACCACTCGAGCGCGTCGTCGGGAATGCCCAGTTTGGCGGCGATGTCGCCTACTCGCTGCATCTTGTGCCGGCGGGCAATCTCAATATTGGAAGGAATCGTGCGAGCATCGGACATGGCCGTAACTCTTGGTTACCGTAGTTGCCGAAGAACATCGAACTCAAGCCGTCGACCGTAGCGTGGATAGTCTCGGCTGTCTGAAGCAGCCGGATTCATCCACGCGCCCGGTATTTTTTCACGCGGAAACTCACGCATAGAACTCGCGCACTCGCATGAGGACGTCGAAGCTGGTCAGTTTTAGCACGTCATCGAAGCATTGCATGGCAGGATGGTCGACCTCGAGCAGCTCGTACTTGCGTTTGACCGAGCCGATGACCATGTCGAGTCCTAGCGGCATGGCGCGTGTCAGGAACGCGCTTTCCAGTGTCCCTTTCACCGGTATTCCATCCGGTCGCTTTGAGGGGAGCATGACCGTGAAGTTGCTCAGGCCCACCGAATAGTGGCAGCCATCGAAATCGGAGTCGGCATGGAGCATTTCCAACGATCGCATCAGTCGGTGGATGTTTCCTTCCGAGTCGCTGCCCAACGGCGCGATGCCCGGATCGATAATGCAGTCGTCATTCACGCCGCCGAACTCGTCGCGGAACTTGTGTACGAGAAACCGCGCGGCCTCGACCGTCTCTTCCGGCGTGCGACAGGCTCGCGAACGTCCATCGACCACCTGTTCCGATACCAGCAGGATTGGTCGGTACGGCTGAACCTTGACCAAGTCGAACATGCCGGCCCGCAGCGCGGTGACCGAATTGAGAATCGGCTTAGCGCCGCCCGCCTTCTCGGCGTCGTACGCTTCCAACCCTGCCCTGGCGAGTACCGGGTCGGGCGTGTCGATTGACAGGGGCTTCGAGGTGACGGTCTGAATCTTTCGGACTAGGTCGGCCATGAACTCGGGCGATCGAGCCCCGACGTTCACGTCGATGTACGCGGCGCCTTTTTCCGATTGGAAGCGGGCCAGTTCGAGCAGGCCGGCCTCGTCGTTCGCATCGAACAGTTTGTGGGTCGAGGGGACCGAGTCGTTGATCGACTCGCCAATGATCTTCAAGTCTTCAATTGCCATGATACTTCCCGTTATGGCTGGTGGTGCATTCGTGCGAGGAGGAGGGCTATCCCCTTGGGCCGTTACGGTTCGGCCTTTTTCGGCTTGGGCGCGTGGTGGTCGCGGTCCAGATACGTATTGGCCCAGGACGAGGTCTTCCGAGTCGAGGCATTGTACAGCACGACGGGCCAATCGAGCATGCTCTCCGAGTTGCCGTAGTATTTCAGCCGCTCGTAGGCCCGGGCCCAGAGGCATTCCTTGTCGTCCAGTTCGCAGCGGCCCTGGGAGGAACCGCCGCACGGACCGTTGCGCGAATGCTTCGAGCACGCCGCGTGTGGGCACAGGTAGGCCGTGTCCGGCAGGCTGCAATCGCCGCAGTCTTCGCAGCCGTACATTATCGACTTCGACATTCGCTCCAGCGAATGGACCGAACGCATCAGGAGCCCATTCGGCTTCCGGTCGAGTCGCCGGAATAGCGACCGCATCACGCCCCACAGGCCCTTGTCGCGAGTGAACGCCAGCGAGTGGACCATGCGCGAGACACGGTAGTTCAAGTTCACGTCTTTCGGCTTTGGCGGATGTTCGAGCGACCGACGATACTCCGGATTCATGGCCCCGGACTCGCACAACCCGGTTTGCGAGTCGTGGTCGAACAAAAAGAACTCGCCTGGCTGCGCGAAACGAATTTCCTTCATGAAGTCGCGCCAGTCGTCGGCGCCATAGCTTTCCGCCAGATCGACGATTTCGCCGAATACCTCCGGCTTGGCCATTCCGCCCAGGTAGCCGCCGGCGAATCCGAGGCCCTTGAAGCAGGCAAGCTGCTTGGCCGCTAGTTCGCGGAAGAACTGCTTCCCCTTGTCGGGCCCGGCCGCGTACTTGTTGCAATGTTCGAGCAGCTCGTCGGTCACCACGCAGCCGGCCAGGCGGCCGCTGTTGAATATCTTCGCCACGGTCTTCGTGAGTAGGTACACATTGCCCAAGACGGGCACGTTCATGTCGTGGGTGGCAAGCAGGAGCTTCACCTCGTGGAACTTGCGCATGTCGTAGCCAAGCTGCGGAATGACCCATTCCGCCCCGGCAAGAATCTTGCGCACCAGCTTGAAGTACTGCGGCATCAGCTCGCGCTCGTACCGCTTGAACGGCGAGACGCAGCAGCCGATGAAGAAGTCGGTGGCCGGCAGCGTATCGGTCTTGCCGCCTCGGCCCGGCACGGTAAGCCCGTCGTTCATCGACTTCAGCAGCGAGATGAGCCCGATCGAGTCGAGGTCGAATACCGGCTCGGCCGTGCCGCCGAACCCGGTGGTGGGATAATCGCCGGTCAGGGCGAGGATATTGGAAAAACCTTCCGACGCATATCGCCAAGCCGCGCTTTCCAGCCCGTTGCGGTTCTGGTCCTTGCATGAGAGGTGTAAGACCACGCGTTCGCCCTGGCTCTGGAGCACGCCGGCAAGCCAGTCGGGCGGCAGCATGGGCGCCCCGCCCGGATTATCGGTAACGGAGATCCACTCGAATCGTGGATCGGCAATCAGGGCCTCGGCGTCGGCGACGAGTCGGTCCGACTTCTCCGGCGTGCCGAGTCCTCGCGACGGCACGGTTTCCGCTCCATACACGAAGCGGTCGCCGCGCAGCAGATCGCGGTACGAAAGGGCATTGTCTGAACGATGCATGGGCGCCAAATTCTGTTGGAGGCTCGTTTTCATTCCACGTCGACGAGCTTCTTCACCCCTTGCCGACAAGCTTCCTCGCCAGCCCGACGGCGGCGCTGGCGTTGTCGCTGTAGCCGTCCGCGCCAATCTCGTCCGCGAACGCCTGCGTAATGGGCGCCCCGCCGATGATGACCTTGGTCTTCCCGCGCAGTCCGGCCTTTTCGAGTGCCTCGATAACGGCCTTCATCATGGTCATGGTCGTGGTGAGCAGGGCAGAGAGCGCCACGATGGTGTTGTCGCGTTGTTGAGCCACCTCGACAAACTGTTCCGGCGATACGTCGACGCCCAGATCGACTACCTCAAAACCGCCGCCTTCGAGCATGGAGGCCACGAGGTTCTTGCCGATATCGTGCAGGTCGCCCTGGACGGTGCCGATGACTACCCGACCGGCTGGCTGAGCGCCCGACGCCGTAAGGTGCGGTGTAATCAACTCCAGCGCGGTCTTCATGGCTCGGGCGGCAATGAGCAATTCCGGAACGAAATAGTCATTGCACTCGAAGCGGCGTCCGACCTCGTCCATTGCAGGGATCATCTGCTTCTGGACCAATTCGGTGGGATCGACGTTCGCCTCCATCGCGGCAGTGGCGGCCTCCTGCGCCTTCTTGGCGTTGCCTGTCAGAATTGCTTCGTATAGTTCAGTATTCTCGGCCATTATCCCTCCCTAGGATGGGTGTATGAGTCATTCTCTCACGATAGAAGCCATCTATCATAGCCTCACATCCACTCGCTTGCCAGGACCACCAAGACATGGTGCCGGCTACCACAAGACAGCGGGGCCACCGCCGCATGGAAGGCGCCCTGTCGCGGGATGAGCTTCCAGCTTGGCAACGCCGGCTCGGTAGGCGCTGCGTCCTTCCGGGCGGTCTCGCCGACCCGCCGCTATTGCCCGGGCAGGGAACGGACGTCCAGGTCGAGCGGGCCGGTCGGACCGTCGAAGGCGCCGTGCTGGGCGTGGTAGGCCGTCAGTCGGGCAACCTTCTCTTGAGCGCTAAGTTCTCCGGGGCTGTCGATGCCCGGCGGAAGGCCCCAGGTGATACGAGTGCCGCTTTCGGTGAATACGCTGTAATGGACCTGCTCGCGGCCGTCTGGAGCGACTATGGAAAACGGGACGATCCGGGCCAGGCGCCAGGCTTCCCACGCGTCCGAAAGTGCATTGGCAATGGCCGCGCCGCCTGCCACGCGAACGCTGCCCCACGGTTCACCGGGAATTGCCCGCGGCAGCGAATCAACCCCGACCAGTTGAGGATAACGCTCCAGCTCGATTCGCGAGACGCCTTCGATGGGCAACAAGATGCTCCGGTGGTCGACGGCCAGCAAGCGGTCGCCCACCTTCACCACGCACGCGGGCCGGCGGTATTCCAGTTCCACTTGCACACTGCTCGAAGGCAGCTTCGTTACCTGCACTACGCGCTCGATCCATGGATGCCGAGCGAACCCCTCCGCAACTCGCGGACCGAGATCGTCATCGAGCAAATTCATCGGGCCGTCAAACTGCAAGGACTGGAACACTTCCGCCCGAACATCGCCTGGAACCCACTCCGGTTGAGGCGTCGTTTCGAGGTTGTCGAGTTGCACCAAGAACCGTTCCGACTTGACCACATTGGGGCCAACTCGCTGCCATACGACCCACCATGCGACGAGAAAGACACCAAGTAGGAGGACTGCCGATGCCAGCGCGCGTCCCGACCCCAAAGCCCACGCAATGAACTTGCCCAGTGGGCCAACGGCGTTTTTCGAAGTCTTTTTGGCGCTACTCATTACTCATTCAATGGCAGAAACAATAGCAAAAAGAAGGTTCATCCGACTAATGCGTAGGTTGTCTCGTGGATGCCGAGTATTTTGAGTCTGAGGAATTCGGAATCTCTGAAGCCATATGCTTGGCGCTTCATGGTTTTGATTTTGGTAACCGTTCACGGGCCTGGGGCACGCCGAGTCCCCCCATCAGAACAACAAACGATTGCACTGTAACATGCGGAAACCGGGCTCGTCAAGTTCCCGGCGTGGCCCGATTCCCGGAAGCCATGCGGGATTCGTGATCCTGACTCGATTGTAATTGCCGACATTCCGATTGCAAGGGCCTGCCGGTTCGAGGTCCGAAGACCCCGGATGAGGTCGTCGCTGTGACGGGAGTCGCGGGCGTGCTGCCTACGCAGGCCAAGGCAACCGCGCCAGCGCCGCCGCGCGCTTCATCGCCAACGGGCAGTTCAGCGTGCTGGTCAGCCATCCGGTGCCCACCCCCGCCAGTCCAACAACGCCCCTTGACCCCCAGTCCCTACAGCTTAGACTCTTCCGTATGGAGAGATCACATTTCCGATCTCTATCCCGTAGAGTAGGTGGTGTCCAACCTCAAGGAGATATGGCCATGATTTGTCAAAAAACACGATCTGCGCGACGTCGGTCCCAGGGCGAGTTCGCGCACGGGAGCGCATGGATCACGGGAGCCGTGCTGATGACCGCCGGAGTTCTATTGGGAGTTGACGCCCAACGAGCCGCTGAGTTGCCCGCTGTCGAAAAGGACTCGCCGATTGTCGATGATGCGTTGGTGGGCTACTGGAAACTCGACGGCGACTGCCGCGATTACTCCGGTAAAGGAAACCACGGAGTCGATCACGGTATAAATCTGAAAAGGGGAGAGTTCAACGGGCGTGATTCTTACATCGAGGTTCCCAGCGGTCCTTCGCTCGACCTGGGAAAGGGCGACTTCTCGGTCTGCGCCTGGGTGCATACCGAAAAGAATTTGGAAGACGTGGTCGGCGATGTCCTGACCAAGTACGACCCGGCGACAAGAAAAGGATTCACGCTCTCGATCAAGGCCAGCTCGGGCGGATATCAGTCCCAAGGGAACGACAAGCACGTCTACTTTGGCATCGACAACGCTAGGCTGGGCGATTGGGAAGACTGTGGACGGCCCAACCCAACGAGCAATTACGCTAGCAACACAACCGTCTTTCGTGGCAAGTTGTACGCCGCGACTTACGACGCCAAGGATCCCAAGGACTGGGCCCACGTTTATCGGTACGAGGGCGGGCAGAAGTGGTCCGATTGCGGAAGGGTCGGCAACGGCAAAACCACCGGCGTTGGCCCAATGATTGCTCACGACGGCAACCTGTACGTAGCCACCGGGACCTACGACTGGACCCGCATTCTGGACGGCGGATATGATTTTGGCCGCGTTTATCGCTACGAAGGCGACGACAGATGGACAGACTGCGGCCAGCCGGGCGACAATCGTCGCTTGCCTACCATGGCGTCATTCCAAGGGAAACTGTACGTCGGGGCCGGCAACGAAAGGCCTGGGGTCTTTGTTTATGAAGGCGACCGAACGTGGCGCGTCTCAAAGGAGTTTCCCAAAGAGGGGCCGAGACGCTGTTTCCCTCACGCGATGGGCGTGCATGACGGCAAGTTGTTCGTCGGCTTTCCCGACCATGTCTTCACTTTTGATGGCAAGCAATGGAGCTATGCGGGAAACCCGTTGGGCTGCACCCAAGTACACTCCTTGGAAGTATACCAAGGGAATCTCTATGTCGGAACCTGGCCGGAAGCGAAGATCGGCAGATACCTAGGAGGCGAAGATTGGGAGTACCGCGGGCGGATTGGCGAAGACGGCACCGAGGTCAACGCGCTGACGGTCTACAATGGCAAGCTCTATGCCGGTTCCATCCCCAGGGCCGAATTCTGCCGCTACGATGGAGCAGAATCGTGGCCTTCGCTGCGGCGCTTCTTTTCGCCGCCCGGATGGGAGCCGGTCCCCGTGGGTTCCTCCTCGCCTCATTACCGAGAACGATACAACCAGTGGACGCGGCTGACCAGCCTGACGGTCTACGAGGGAAAACTGTTTGCCACTATCGCCAGTTGCACCAGTTCGGTTCTGGACGCCCCCTGCGATGTGCGAGGAAAAGTCTACTGCACGGAGGCGGGCAAATGCCTCTCCTACGACGATGATCTTGGGTCGGGATGGAAACACATTGTGGCAGTTCGAGAGGGGGATCGTTTGAAGTTGTATCTGAATGGTCGGCTCGTGACGACTTCTACGTCTTTTTGCCCTGCCGATTACGATCTGTCCAACGATCGGCCACTGCGTATCGGCTTTGGCGAAATGGATTATTTTTCCGGGAAGATCAGGGAAGTTCGCATGTACGGAAAGGCTTTGAATCAAGCTGAGATTGGCGAGCTTTCTACTCAGCCTAGTGGGAGTTGATAGCCCAGTGGTGTACCGAGCGCGAAAGTTGACGAGGCCAGGGTTTGTGCGGCGCTGGCGCGTAAAACGAGAATACCCAAGTGCAATGATGGAGGAAATGCGATGTCCATGAATCGAACAGTTCTGACCATGCTCGTCCTCTCGCTGCTCCTGTATGACGGGGCTATGGCGATTGCCGCGCCAGCCGCCAACGCCGCGGAGGTGGGCAAGAAGGTTCTCCGAGCCGGCGCTGCCACCAGCAACATCACGCCTTGGCTGGGCGAGGGGATTGTGGGCAACTGGGACACACCGCCGGCCAAACATGTCCACGACGAACTGCACGCGCGCTGCGTGGTGCTCGATGACGGCGCCACGCGGGTCGCCATTGTACTGGTCGATAGCGTTGGTACTCCGCGCGAGGTCTTCGACGAGGCGAAGCGGCAAATCCACGAGCACACGGGCCTGCCAGCGGACCACGTTCTCGCGGCCGCCACGCACACCCATTCGGCCACCAGTTCCGCATGGCGCAACGCGCTCGCCCCCGACAAAGATTTTAGCGACTACCAGCAGTTTGTGGCGCGTCGAATTTCCGACGGCGTGCGGCGCGCAATCAACAACCTCGAGCCCGCGCGCGTCGGCTGGGGCACGGCCGATGAGCCCCGCCAAGTGACGAACCGCCGCCGATTCCTGAAGCCCGGCATGTCGATGCCCAATCCCTTCGGCGGGCAGGATCAGGTGAAGGGGTGCTCCGTCCAGCGAGACCTGATCAAGCCTGCCGGGCCGGTCGATCCGCAGATCGTGTTCCTCTCGATCCAGGCGGCCGATGGCCGGCCGATCGCCCTGTTGGCCAACTATTCGATGCACTATGTGGGCGAGGTTCCGTCGCAGGACATCTCCGCCGACTACTTCGCGGCGTTCGCCGATCGTATCCAGCAACTGCTGGAGGCCGACCGGCTCGATCCGCCGTTCGTGGGCATCCTCTCCAACGGCACTAGCGGCGACGTTGACAACACCTACGCCGAACCGCCGGAGCGCCTTCCGCCGTATGCGAGGCTGCGGCACGTGGCCGGCGATGTGGCCCAGGGCGTGTTCGCCCAATGCCAGAAGCTCCAGTATCACGAATGCGTGCCGTTGGGCATGGTCCAGCGCGAGCTGGAACTAGCCGTGCGAAAGCCAACGGCCGAGCAATTGATCCGCGCCAAGGAGTTGCTGGCCGACCCCCAGCGGCCCAACAAGTTCCCCCACGAGCGAGTGTACGCCCACCGAATCATGATGCAGCAGGAGGCACCGGTGACGATTCGGGTGATCATCCAGGCCTTGCGGATCGGTGATCTGGGCATCGCCAGTAGCCCCTTCGAGACGTTCGCGGAGATGGGACTGGAGATCAAAGCCAGGAGCCCGCTGAAGCCGACGTGTACGATCGAGCTAGCCAACGGCTGGTACGGCTATTTGCCCACGCCTGAGCAGCACAAGCTTGGTGGCTACGAGACTTGGCTGGGCACGAACAAAGTCGAGATCGAGGCTTCGACCAAGCTCACCGCCGCACTGTTGGACATGCTCGGGGAGTTGGAGCGGGTGAAGTGAGGTCCGATACGCGAACGGAAACCTTTTCCAGGGCGGTATCGGCGGGCAGCACGGCGAGTTGGAAACTTTCTTTCTCGTTGCGGGCAAGGCGCAGTTCCACCGTGCGGGCGGGCCGCAGCGCAAACGGCGTGTCGCGCGGCAGGAGCTGTTCCATGGAGGTGGCCGTGCCGACCAGCATGGGAGACAGAGCGTTCCCAGCCTGGACGTACGCCTGCTGGAAGCGCAGCATCGCGCTCAGACGAGCATCGCGGTTGGACATGCCGACGAGTTCGGTCTGCAGATCGGCGAGTTTGTCCAGCGTCAGCGTCTCGACATCCAGTTCGCTCCGCATGGTCTGGAAGACAGTGCCAAACCGCGCGAGATGACGGCGGGCGTTTTTACGGATTTCGGGCGTCTCGCAGTAGGGCTCAATCGTTTGACCAAGCGCAGCAAGCTTGCGGTCGGCTGCGTCGAGTGCATTACGCGACAGCGCGGCCATCTCTTTGACGAAGCGCGGCGGTGGATCGGGAAGTTCCTCGCCTTTTTTCAGCAGCGTAATGGCATCGAGGTGCAGAACCATGTCGGTCTGTGGCCGCGTGGCGAAAAAATGCAGGGTAGCGATGTCGGCGCGGTTCACCGTGTCCGGAAATTCGCTGAGCGGAACGACGCAACGCGCGTAGCCGAAAGAGGCCAGGGCGAAGGTGTGGTGTAGACCTTTGCGGATCGGGACGCGCGAGTCGGACACGAAGAGCGCGAAGGAAAAGTATTCCTCCGAAGGGTTGACAATGTCCACCACCAAGCGGTCGTAGCCGCGCCAGTCGTGAACACTCGTTTTCAGCTCAAAGGATGGCCATTCGGGTAGCTCTTGCCGCCAGGCAGGGGAAGTGAAGCGCAGACTGTTCGTACCGGACGTGGCAAAAGCCTGAACGATGTCGAGACCAGTCTTACCGCGGGCGCGGTAGGGCAGCGACGCCACTTCGGCGGAGGTCTCGAAATCGAAGATCGGCGTGGCGGCAAAGGCAGGGGCACACGCGGCGAGGATGGCCGAGACGAGTACCAGATCCTCGATTTTGAGAAAACTGCAACGAGAGAAAGTAAGTTTCATTTATCTTACGATTGCTTTGTGGTTTTTGCAGCCTATACTGCCAAGCGTCTGTCTTCATAAAGGAAATTATAGCCAGGAGTTTGCGTGTCTGCCAGTCGGCTTGTGGGGGTCTCCTAATGGTGGTGAATCAACTCCACCATTAGAAACGAAACCGATTCCTGGCGCAACTCTACCTATTACCATGTTTACGCAGAGTGCGCGTTCGCCCTGCCCCTATTCCCCAAAAACCTTTACGAAAGCCTCCAGCCGCTCACCCCTATATTTCCGGGGTTTACGCTGCGGCCGGGAATTGCTGATTGAGTCGGCCAAGCGGCTGGACTCGCTGCTGGTAGCGGTATTCGATGCAAAGTCGCTCGACGAACTACCCTTCTGATACGGCACAAACTCCGAAAACTCAGGACATCCTGGCTGCATAAGCCGGACGGCCTCTTGAGGTGGCTTCTCCTTCTCAGCTAAAGTCGGGACTCCAGCAGGGAAATCGGCTACTTCGCAAGGTAGCCGGTGGCGTGAACTCCCGTCGGATCGATTTCAACAGTAACAGCGCCAAATTCTGTAGTCGAAAGGACCTTCGCGCCGATCGCTCCATACGTGCCTTTCAGCGAGGCAAGGGCACCGTTGCGATCGGCCCCGCTGACCACAACCCATTCGGGTGAACACCACTGGGCCAACTCCGGCGTGTTGCTCCGCCGGCCACCATGATGCGGGGCCAGCAGTACGTCGCAATCGAGCGGCTCTTCGGCAATCAGGTCGTCCAGGCCGGGCGATTCCAAGTCGCCGGTCAGTAGGATGCGCCGGCCGGCATACTCAACGGCCAGGACGAGGCTGTTGGCATTGTCGCTGCCCAACACGCCCTTGCCCGGCGGGTGCAGTACGGTCACGGCACATTCACCGTCCGCAAACCGATCGCCTGCCCTCGCAATCGCTTGCTCCACGCCGCTTCGTGCAATCGCCTCGGCAAGGGCGTCGAGTGCCGGGTTATGGTTCTCGTACATCGTGGGCGACACGTACACCCTACCCACGGAGAAACGGTTCAGCAGGCGGGGCAAGGCGTTGTAGTGGTCCAGATCTCCGTGCGAGATGAATACGGCGTCGAGGTGCGTGACCCCGCGCGACCAGAGCACGGATGAAATCGCTTGCACGGCCGTCGCTGGTGGACCCATCCGGCCGGCATCGTACAACATCGTCCGACCGTCGGGCAACTCCACCAGCACCGACAGCCCGTGGCCCAGCGTAACGAACGTGCAGCGGAGCGGACGATCGGCGTCTGGCGGCTGCCACGGGAGCATGAGACCGGCGGCAATCCACGCGGCGGCCAAGGCCGCGCACCATCGACGCGGTGGCCGAATACGCGGCATGACCGCCAGCAACATCAACCCGCCGTAAAAGCCGGCCAGCCACCACGGGGCCGGACCTGGCACGAAAAAGTGGCTTCCGGGCATCCCGCGTGCATGTTCCACTACCTCTTGGAGCAACCCGAGCGCGCCACCGGCGATCGTCCCGGCCAGACGGGCCAGCAGATCGCTCACGGGATTCAGCAGGAGTGTGGCAAAGCTACCAACCAGCGCCACGGTCATTGGAATACAAAGCACCGTGTTCAGCGGCACGGCGGCCGGCGCAACCACGTGGAACCGGGCCATGGCAAGCGGCGTGGTAACGCACCAGATGGCCAGGCTGATCAGCAGTACGTGCCGAACCGCCCGACCACCCATCCACGCCATTCGCTGCGCCCAGGGCAGTTCCGTCAGAATCGTACGGCGAAGCCATTCACTCTGCCCGCCGCTTCCGGTCCACAACGGCGTAACCCAGAGCACGGCCGCGACGGCCAGAAACGACAGTTGGGCCCCCGTATGGAACAGGTCGGCCGGATTCATGGCAAGTACAATGAGCGCGGCCGTGGCCAGCGAATTGAACCGACCCATCGGGCGGCGGAAGTATTCGGAAGCACAATAGACGAGCACCAGCACCGTCGCGCGAACCACCGGTGGCCGGGCTTCCGTCAACAGCATATAGGTGATCGCTAAACTAGCCACAAGTACAATGCACAGCCGCGGAGGCAACCGGCTGCGCCCAAGCCCAAACCGGATCGCGCCGACCAAAATCCCTACGTGTAACCCCGAGATGGCCAGCAGGTGAATCGTGCCCGTCTCGACGAAGGCCAGTGCCTTGTCGTCGTCAATCTGCTCGCGTGCTCCGAGAAGTACGGCCTCGGCCAAGGCCGATTGTCGTTTTGGCAAATTTCGCTGTAAGGCCTCCCCGCAATGTTTGCGAAAGACGGCCAGCCATCGGGTCGGACTCGCGAGCGGGCCCGGTTCCACAACCGCGACACATTCAGCATAGTGCGAGGTGAGTTGCGTCAGGATCCGGGTGGCCCGCAAGTGTTCAGCGTAGTCAAACTCGCCCGGGTTCCGAGCAGCGGTTGGCCGGGCAACGTACCCGAGAATACGCACGCGATCGCCCACGTGTACTCCGTCCGCATCGGTATGCAGCGTAAGCCGTGCCCGACCACTCACCGGCCGCCACCGCTGCCGGTCGCGTACGGCCACCGGAGCAACGTCGAACCGCACTCGCGGACCGGCGGGAATTGATTGCATCGAATCCACCGGCGGCGCGGCCCTGGCATCCCTGCCAGTCAGTACGATGGCCTCGAGGCAAATTGGCTCGCTCTCTTCCGGAGCAACCTGCCCCAGATCATCGGCCGCGTAAACGAACCAATCCAGATGATGCCACGCGGCGGCCACGGTGCCCACGGTGGGGAGCAAGAGCAAGGCGGCCAACCAATCGAGTCGCAGCCGCCAGGTAACCAGCCACCCGGCCCATGCCATGCCAGCGGCAGCCCACCAAGTGCATACGCCCAAGGGCCAGTGCCGGTCCACGACAATACCTGCCGCCACCGCTGCTAGCACAATCACCAACGGCTGGTAGCGTGCAGGTCGTCGCCAGGGGTCGCTTGCCTCAGTCTTGGGCAATCCGGACGGCTCATCCATGGCTGCCATTATTACCAACGCTTCACCCGCCCACAAGGCGGGGTGCAAGGCACCGGCCCAGCCACGCCGGCCGCTCTGGGTACTGCCCGTAGAATCGCTTGATGTAGTGCCGATGCCAGCGAGTGGGACAGTGCGGTTCCCAACCCCAACGCTCCAGCAGCCGCGTGCTGATGCGATGATTGCCAACGTCGCACAGGATAGCGTCGCTTCGCTTGATCCGCGCGATTTCGTCAATCACGTCGAGCCCCCGTACGACCGACCGAAGCGATGCCTCCCGGAACGACACCACGTATCGCAGCACCAAGAAGCTTGAAAATCCCCAAGGCTGGTTGTAGTAGAGCCAAACCCGATCGCCTGAATACAGTCGATGCGATACTCCACCGAGCAGCAACACCCCGAGAGCTGTAACCACCTTGGGCCACGGGCGAATCCGAATCCTCCGGAAGCCACCGTCGGCCATTTCGACGACCCCAAACCGTCGCTGCCGGAGCAATTCGGTTCCCAGGGCCAGATCGGCAACTGTTTCAAATAGGTGCATGGTGGAGTGATGCCTTTCATGAGCTATATCGGTGCCCCAGGGCCGTCAAGTTTCGCTCCTCTGTTGCCGATCTAGTGCTGCAAACCGCAATTGTCAGCCCACCAGGGCTGAGGTTTGCCTATTTTCCGGGCATCTTGCCCAGCTTTCCTTCCAGGTCGCCGGCC